>CAZPSY010000007.1:0-16509 GCA_964589295.1 uncultured Ignavibacteriaceae bacterium | reverse complement strand
GCCATACTTCTTATAAAAATATTCTGATCGTTTCCTATTTCAGACATCCGCACTCGATCGCCAAGCAGAGCACCCCCGGTAAAAGGGCTTGTAGGATCAACGGCAATTATTCCTACTTTTTTATCCTGCTTTCTATAAAACTTTGTTAAATGATTTGTTATAGTGCTTTTACCTGCACCGGGAGGTCCTGTTATACCTATTCGATAAGCATTTCCGACATTAGAATGTATTTGCATTAGCAAATTAGATGCACTAGAATTATTCTCTTCTACAATAGATATCGCTCTTGCTACAGACCTTCGGTCGTTTGAAATTATTTTATTTATTAATTCTTCAACTGTCATATTCTTAGCTATTACCGATTAAGTTTTATTTCTGAAATAATCAGCTGTTTTTTCTAATCCCTCTTTGAGTGGGGTTGCAGGTTTCCAGTTAAATTTTTTATAAAGTTTTTCAGAAGTAATCACACTCCGCATTTGTTCGCCCTGTGCTGCAGGACCATGTTTTTCTTCCTGTCCTTTTCCAATAGTATCATTTAGGATTTTATAAATTACATTTACATTTGTTTCAATCGCAGTTCCAACATTATAAATATAGTTTTGTTCATCGCTTACAGCAAGAAGGTTGGCTTTTACAACATCATCCACAAAAACATAATCTCTTGTTTGTTCTCCGGAACCGTTAATTACCGGCTGTTCACCTTTAAGCAGTTTGTTTGCAAAAATTGCTACCACTCCTGCTTCACCAAAAGGATTTTGCCTTGGTCCGTAAACATTTGCGTAACGAAGAATTGTGTATTTCAATTTATGTTCAAGATGATAAAAATAGAGATACTTTTCAATGGTAAGTTTGGTAATTCCATACGGTGAAACAGGAGATGTTGGATGAGATTCATCTGCAGGGAAGTATTCCTGTTCGCCGTAAATAGCTCCACCAGTAGAGGAGAAAATAATTTTTTTTACACCGGTTTTAACACAACTTTGAAGAAGATTAATTGTTCCCAGGATATTTGTATTTGCATCAAATAACGGATCGGCAACAGATTTTCTTACATCAATCTGTGCCGCGTGATGGTTAACGAGATCAAATTTTTCCTCTTTAAAAAGATCAATAATTCCCGGCTCACTTATACTTAGCTTAACAAATTTTGCTACTGGATTTATATTTTCTTCAAAACCTGTTGAAAGATCATCAATAATCGTTACGTTGTGTCCCTCAGCTATATACGAATCGACGATTTGGGAAGCTATAAATCCGGCGCCTCCAGTAACAAGTATCTTCATTCTATCCTGTGTATAATTTATGTTCATAAATATATTCTTTTACTTTTTGCGGGACGAGATAATGTATTGGCATTCCTTTCTTGACACGCTCCCTAATATCGGTAGCACTTATTTCTATTCCGCGTGTCTGCACAAAAACTGCCTGGTGAAAATATTTATCTTCAAATGGTGCCGCTAAAGATGATTTTCTTTTAAGCACTATTATTGTTGCAAGCTTAACAATTTCATCTGGTTCATTCCATGAGTGAAATTGAAATATGTTATCATAACCAATTATAAATTCAAGTTCATCATACTGTTTTTTTAATTCTCTTAACGTATTTACCGTATAAGAAATTCCACCTTTCAAAATTTCCATGTCGGAGAAATCAAAAAACGGAACTTCCTCTGTTGCCAGTTTTATCATATTTAAACGATGTTCCGGAGTAGAGGATTTGATATCAGCTTTGTGGGGAGAAACAAAGGATGGAATGAAGATTATTTTATCAAGCTTTCTTATTTCCTTTACAGATTGAGCGGTAATAAGATGACCCATGTGAATTGGATCGAATGTGCCGCCGAAGATTCCAACTTTTTTCATTTTAGCAGCTCCCTGTATTCAATAAACAGATGTGTGAATCTTTCATGCATTTCCTGGCTGCAGTATTCAAGACTTTCTTTTTTTGATAGCTCATCATACAGACTTTTAAAATCCTCCATATCATTAATTGCTAAAAATCCACTAAACACATTTACAAAGTTATCTTTATTACTGATATCGGCAAGGTATTTTTCATAATCTAGTTTTGAGAGAAAAAATTCCTCGTATATTTTTTCATTCAAATTATTTGAACCAATAAATCCAACTTTATCTTTGTCAGTCTTTCCAACAACAATCGATTCATCTTCAATTGAAAGAAGATCGAACAGTTTAACAAATTTACTTAAAGAAACACCAAAAGTGTTAAGATGAATTAAAACATTATTTGAATGATGTTGGAAAAACTTTTTACCCAAATCATCAAATTGTTTGGAAATATTTTTAGTACTTATAAAATATAAATTTACTTCTTCGGGAATAAAATTCTTTGGAATAAAATCCTTGTCTATGTTATCCATGCAGCAAATAAGGTTTGCCTGGTTTTGCAACCCGGATAAATTTTTAAGGTTATTTATAAAAAGCTGCGAGTATAAAAAAATTGAGTCATTCAAATTAAGCTTGCCAAACAGAGGCGCGTGCTTCGTGTTAAGAAAAGGATGATCTGCCAAAAGATAAACAGCATTTATATTTTTATCCACCAGTTTTACCATGTGATGAAAGCAAGTTTCTAATAAATTCCCTGTAATTCATTACATCAGCTTCATAAAAATTTCTACTTTTTCCTTTAGAATATCTCAGCTGCTTTTTTCTAAATGCTAATGTTGTTGCCGATCTTACATAAACCTTCCTGATGTTTTCATCAACCCAGCCAGGAAAATTTCTACCGGCTGAGCATAAAATATTAATATGGTTAGTTGGTATAATACCCATTTCGGCTTCAGGAAGAAGTTCTTCGTATATAATCCTTTTTTCTTGTAGAACGGATGCAGAAAATGTAGCGATGAAAATTATAACCGTAGCAAACAGAAATAAAAATCCTAGGACTGCTGTAGATTGAAAGCTAACGCTAAAATTCCATGCAAAGTGAATAAAAACAGCTATAGATAATCCTGCAAGTGATAACAAAAATTTATTTTTGCCTTTAAATTTTGCATTGCCCAGAAAAGCTCCGAAAATTGCAGTAGCCACGCAGTGCATTACTGCCGAAAACAATGTTCTGATAATCACTATTGCAATCCAATCACTTACCGTTGTTCCGTAAGAGATAAAATATAAAAAGTTTTCCGTCATCCCGAATCCAAGACCAATTGCTCCGCCGTAAACAATTCCGTCTGTTAAATTATCAAATTTTCTGTTGGCAACAATTACGAATAAAAATATTCCCTTAGTAATTTCTTCTACAACAGGTGCAACAACTATGGTCCCCAAATGGTTTAACTGTTGTTCTGATGAAGTAAAAAAGGAGAGTAAGCCTGAGAATATAAAACTTCCGATTAAACTAAATATTATTGCTCCAACTGCTCCCCAAAAGTAACAAGTAAGCACTAACTTGAAAGGTTCCCTGTCATATCTATCGAATCGCCAGATTATTATAAGATAAGCAACCATTGGTATGATGGCTGCAAATGCGGAAGAAATTATCAGCATATTAAAACAGTTTTGTGTGATAAAAATATTTCATAATCATTTGGAAATATTATCCTGATTTAATCCAACTGATAATTTCTTTAATAGTTGGTCTGCCGCCATAAGATAAAATACCTATTCGGAAAATTTTAGCTGAGAGTTTAATCATTATATAAATTGATATGAGCATAATTGAAACTGTTACAAGCAGATCAACAACAGGCACCGGCGCAATATTTACTCTTAATAACATTACCGATGGAATTGTAAGGGGTATGTAGGAAAATATTTTTAATATAAGTACATCGGGATTTTGAATTGCAGGCATGGCTATAACGATAGGGAGCATTAATGTTAAACTTAAATATGTTGTTATTTGCTGAGCCTCCTGTTCAGTGGTTACAATAGAGCCGATGCCTACAAACAGTGTTGTATAGAATACAAAACCTAAAACAAAATAGAGCAGGATCAATAAAATATTCTCAAACATTTCCGGTGGAACAACTGCACCGCCAACCAAAGCTAATCCAAGCAGCACCCAAACAAAAATTTGTGTTAGCCCAAGCGAGCTAAGCCCAAGTATTTTTCCGGTAAGAAGTTCATCAGGTGTGCAGCTTGAAATGAGTACTTCTATAAGCTTATTCGATTTTTCTTCGATAAGACTACGCACAAGCATTTGCCCGGAATAGATAACCATCATCATTAATAGAATTATAAATATAAAAGATGAGAAAAATACAATAAGAAAATCCTGTTTACCTTCTTTACCGCTCTCTTCAATTCTGATCTGCTCTATCTGTACATTTTTTTGTAATGATGAAATCATCTCAGGATTGATTCCGGAATTTAACAGTTCTTTACGAATCCTGATTTTATTAAGAACCACTTCAAATTTTTTTAAGTCATTAAAATTTCCAATGCTTCCGCTTCGGTATTCAGCTACAAGCGAATCGGGTGCAGGCATACTGATAAATAGGTATCCTTCAATTTTCTTCTGTATAATATTTTTGTCTGCACTTGTTTTATTATTACTCGGTTCATATTTATTCTTGTAAAGATTGATTACTATGTAATTCGGCTGTCCGTCTTCAAGCTTATATTCTTCAAGCGCATCCCGAACATCATCAAAATAAAAACCTGTTTGATCTAAAACACCAACTACTTTGGTTCTTGCATCTTCTTCGGTAGTAAGTAACGTGGGAATTATGGAGAAACCTATAATTATTATTGGCGTTAGGATAAGGGAGATGATAAAAGTTTTTGTTTTTACTTTTTCAACAAATTCCCATTTAGCAATAGAGAGAATTTTTTTCATTTTGCTTTATATAGGCTGTTCTTTAATAAGATCGATAAATATTTTGTTTAAAGTTGGCTCGATTACAGAAAAATGTGTTATCTCAATTTTATCAACAATTTTATGCAGGAATTCGGATGGAGAAACATCATCGTTTAATTGCACTTCAGCGTAATTGCTGTAACTTTCGTATTGAAATACACCAGGGAACGATTTAAGAAACTCCCCGTTACCCGAATACTGCAGTTTAATATTATTACCGCCGAATCGCTTTTTAATATCAGCAAGGTCTCCGCTGGTAACTTCTTTGCCGTTATTCATAAGTAATATTTCATCACATAGTTTTTCCGCAGTATCCATCTGGTGAGTGGATAGGATAATAATTTTGCCGGATGATACAAACGATAGAATAAGTTCTTTAATTTCCTGCTGGTTAATCGGATCAAAACCTGTAAACGGTTCATCAAGTATTAGTAAATCCGGATCATGAAAAACTGCAGTTATAAACTGGATCTTCTGCTGATTTCCTTTTGATAATTCCTCAATCCTTTTATTACGATAATGTTCAATCTTTAATCTCTTCAACCAATTATCTGCAGTCTTTATTGCGTTAGTACTGCTCAGATTTTTTAACTCGGCAAAATACTTTAGCACATCTATAACTTTACTTCTTCTATACAAACCACGCTCTTCCGGTAAATAACCAATCTGGTTGAAGAACTGGTTTGTTATAGGTTTTCCGTTAAAAATTATTGTGCCTGAAGTTGGTTTTATAATGTTTAAAACGGTTCTTATTGTAGTGGTTTTACCTGCGCCATTGGGTCCCAGCAGCCCGAAGATCTTTCCGGGAACAACATTAAACGAAAGATTATTTACTGCAATGGAATTTTTGAATTTTTTAGTTAAGTTTTTTACTAACAGCATCTTTAATTATTCAAATTTATAACTGGCAAATTATATCTATTCTAAAATAGAAATAAAATTATCAATTGTTCATTAAAACCTGTCGTGCCTATATTAAAAAAGTTGGTTCATTATAAGAATACGTTTAAATCCAGCAGGGTGCTTTGGAAGAGAGGATATGTTATAACTTATTAAATAACAGTAAGTTAACAGTAACAGTAACTGTTGAATTTTGTTTGACTATCGTGGAAACTATCAATATATTTGAAGTCATTTTTCTTGTAAGGTTTTTAGATCCCAATGATAATTAAGATTTCTAACCTATCTGATGGTAGTTATAATTATGAATTTGAAGGTGAAGTTGCTGAGATTGGATTAACCGAACCCTACACTGGCAGATATGATACGAACGTGGAACTCTCTAAGTTTCAGGATCAGATTATTCTGAATAGTGGAACAGATATTAAAGCCAAAATGGTTTGTGATAGGTGTTGCGAGGAGTATGAACAGGTAGTAAAAAGTGAATATAAGATGGTTTATCTTTTAAGGGGAGTTGAAGAAGAAAATGAATCTGTTGATATTGTTTACTTAGATGCTGATGCTGATAAAATAAATATTGAAGATGATGTTAGAGATTATGCATTGTTAGCTATCCCTATGAAAAAGCTTTGCAATGAAGATTGCAAGGGGTTATGTTACAGATGCGGCAATAACATGAATGTAAGTGTTTGTGAATGCAATCAAAATGAAATTGATGATAGATGGAAACCGTTAACGAAATTAAAAAAACAATAGATGAATAATAACTGGAATAATTATGGCACATCCAAAACGTAAAATATCGAAAAGCAGAAGGGATAAGAGAAGAACCCATTATAAAGCTACGGCTCCTGCTTTGGGTACTTGCTCTAACTGCGGCGAGATGAAATTAAATCATCGTGCATGTCCTTCCTGCGGCTACTACAATGAACGTTCAATGTTCATACCTAAGGGCTAATTGTTAAAATTAGCATCTTCATGAGTATTCCGAGCAATATGCCTAAATGTAAAATTGCTGTTGATGCAATGGGGGGAGACTTAGCCCCCCGTAATGCAGTGGTTGGGGCAATAAATGCTTATGACGAAAATAAACAGTTTGAATTATTACTCGTTGGAAGAGAAAAGGAAATTGAAGATGTTATTAAATCTGAAAATCTTCAATTCAACCAAGAAAATATAATTAATGCTGACGAAGTTATTGAAATGGGAGACAGCCCATCAACTTCACTTAAGGCAAAGCAAAACTCATCAATTGTAGTTGGTGCAAAGCTAGTGAATGAAAAAAAAGCTGATGCATTTTTAAGTGCCGGCAACACTGGCGCTATGGTTATGAGTTCTGTTTTAAATACCGGGAGGGTAAAAGGAGTTTCGCGTCCCACTCTTACAGCTCCTTTCCCGAATGAAAAAAATGGATATACTTTTATTTCGGATGTTGGTGCGTTTGTAGATTCCAAGCCACAGCATCTTATGGAGTTTGCAATTTTAAGTTCTATTTTTATTGAGGAAATTTACGGTATTAAAAATCCTAAGGTTGGATTGCTTAACGTAGGCGAAGAGGCGAGCAAAGGTTATAAACTAACTTCTGAAGCAAATAAATTACTTTCCGATTCACATCTTAATTTTATCGGCAACATCGAAGGAAAAGATATTTTTAAAGGCACAGCCGACCTTGTAGTATGCGATGGATTTATAGGAAATATCCTTTTGAAATTTGCAGAAAGTATCATCCCGTTTTTAAAATCAAAATTTAAAGATTATGCAGATAAAGGATTTTTCAATAAATTAAGAATTGGAATTGCTAGAACACCCTTAAGAGAATCGTTAAGCGGTGCAAATTACGAACTGCAGGGAGGGCTGCCGCTGTTAGGTATTAATGGGATAAGCATTGTCGGGCATGGTTCCAGCACTGCTTTAGCAATTAAGAATATGGTACTCAGGGCAAATGAAATGCACGAGAAAAACCTGATTCAAAAAATTGAGCATTCTATAAATCAGTATTCAAACATTAACTAAATTAAGAAGTTTACATGGCAAGAGATTCTAAATACAATGCAGCTATAACCGGAGTAGGAATGTATGTCCCTGATAAAGTTTATGATAATGCTTATTTCGAAAAAATTGTTGATACTAACGATGAGTGGATAACTTCAAGAACCGGAATTAAGGAAAGAAGAATTTTAGAGAATGGTGGAGTTAGCGAGCTTGCAACCAGGGCTGCTGAAGATTTGCTGAAGACACATAACGTTCCTGCCGAAGAAATAGACTGCATAATCGTTGCTACCGTAACCCCCGATATGTTTTTTCCTGCAACGGCTTGCCTTGTACAGGAAAGAATCGGAGCGAAAAATGCTTGGGGATTCGATCTATCTGCTGCATGTTCAGGTTTCCTTTTTGCTTTTCAAACTGGCTGCGCATTAATAGAAAGCGGACAATACAAAAAGGTACTGGTTATAGGAGCTGATAAAATGAGTGCAATTACAGATTATACTGACAGGAATCTTTGTATATTATTTGGTGATGCCGGCTCTGCAGTTCTATTGGAACCAACGGAGGATAAAAGTTTAGGTTTGCAGGATTATATTTTACGTGTTGATGGTTCAGGAAAGGATGCTCTCTATATGAAAGGCGGAGGAAGTCTTCATCCTCCAACCCACCAAACTGTTGATGATAAAATGCATTACATCTACCAGGATGGTAAAGCAGTATTTAAAGTTGCTGTAAAAGGTATGGCAGATGTTTCTTATGAACTAATGCAAAAAAATAGTCTCTCTGGAGATGATGTTGCTTTTCTTGTTCCTCACCAGGCAAATTTGAGAATAATTAATGCAACCGCTGAAAGAATGGGACTAAGTAAAGATAAAGTTATGGTAAATATCCACAAGTACGGTAACACAACATCTGCAACCATTCCTTCGTGCATGACTGAATATTACCGCGATGGCAAAGTTAAAAAAGGTGATAAACTGATTTTATCTGCATTTGGTGCTGGTTATACCTGGGGCTCCATCTATATAGTTTGGGCGATATAAGAATAGCATTAATTTCATGAAAATAGTCTGGTTAATATTTAAACTATAAAATGAGTAAACGAGCTTTTCTATTCCCGGGTCAGGGTTCGCAATATGTTGGTATGGCAAAAGATCTGTTTGATAATTTTGCAGTTGCCAAAGATATTATTAATGAAGCAGATAATACTCTCGGTTTTACTCTTTCTCAAATTATGTTCAACGGTCCTGTTGAAGAACTTAAGCAAACTGAGTACACTCAGCCGGCAATTTTTCTGCATAGTGTTGTTATATCATCCATCATCAATAAATTAGATGCGGATGCCGTTGCGGGGCATTCTTTAGGCGAATATTCAGCTCTTGTTGCTGCAGGTTCTATTCAACTTGATGATGCTGTAAAACTTGTTAGAGCAAGGGGCGTAGCAATGCAGGAAGCCGGCGTACAAAATCCGGGTACCATGGCTGCTATCATAGGTTTACAACCTGCAACTGTTATAGATCTTTGCAGCGAAGCATCTTCAGAAGGAATTGTACAATGTGCAAATTTTAATTCACCAGGACAGATAGTTATTTCCGGTTCTGTTCCAGGTGTAAAAAAAGGGATGGAACTTTGTAAAACAGCCGGAGCGAAAGTTGTAAAGGAACTTATAGTAAGCGCAGCGTTTCATTCACCTTTAATGGAATCTGCTAAAAGTAAACTTTTAACTGCGCTTGATAATTCAAAAATTAATGATGCCAAAATTCCTGTTTACGCAAACGTTTCTGCTAAACCAGTTAACTTAAGTGAAGAAATTAAAAAATTGTTAGTCGAACAGGTAACAACGCCGGTAAGGTGGGAAGAAACAATCAACAACATGATTAATGATGGCATTGATGAGTTTTATGAAATTGGTCCTGGTAATGTACTGCAAGGATTGTTAAAAAGAATTAACCCGGATGTGAAAAGATACGGAATTGATAAATTTACTGATGTGGAGAAATACCTGTAATGGCCGAAGAAGCAAAAGAATTCACTAAAAATTTTACAAAGAAGGTAAAAGGACTCTATATCGATCCAAAAATCTTCACCTATAAATTTAGCTGTAAGTGCAGCGGAGAGTGCTGTTATTACGGCGTCTACACAGATTTAAAGGAACACGATACTATACTTGAAATTAAAGATAAGATTCTGCCGTTTTTTGATGAGACACAAAGCAAAGATTTAACCAAATGGTTTGAACAGCCGGAAGAAGATGAAGATTTTGAATCGGGAGTAGCTGTTGGCAGCGAAGTAATAAATGGTAAGTGTACCTTTTTAGATAAAGAAGGGTTGTGTGCTTTACAAAAACTTGCAATATTAGAAAATGAACACAAATGGAAATATAAACCCTTATATTGTATATTGTTTCCGCTTACTATTTACGAGGGCGCTTTAACAATAGATGATGAGCATATAGACAGGTTAAAAACTTGTAACGTTGAGCCAGATAATCACAATAGTATTTTTGATTCCTGCAGAGAAGAACTACTCTATTTTTTGGGTGAAAACGATTTTTCTGAATTGGAAAAATACAGGGATGAATATTTAACAGAAATTCAGGTAGGAGAAAAACAGGATGCTGGCAAATAAAAAAGCTATAGTAACAGGGGGCTCAAGGGGAATCGGCAGAGCAATTGTTACTCAGCTTGCTGCAGAAAAATGTTCAGGTATTCTGTTAACTGATATAGCATTTGTTAATGCTCCGGAAGAGTGTGCTGCCGAAATCCAAAAGGAGATTGGTAATTCAGATACAAAAATTCACGCTTTTAAGGCAGATGCCTCATCATTTGAAGATGCCCAGGCAACAATTGATGCTGCGTTTGAAAAACTTGGTGGCGTAGACATCTTAATAAATAATGCAGGAATTACCCGCGATAATCTTCTTTTAAGAATGAGCGAAAAAGAATTTGATGATGTGATAAACGCCAATCTTAAAAGTGTGTTTAATTATACAAAAGCGGCAATTAAACCTATGATAAAACAACGTTCCGGCAAAATTGTAAACATCGCCTCTGTTGTTGGTTTAATAGGAAATGCAGGGCAATCTAACTATGTGGCTTCCAAAGCCGGGGTAATTGGTTTTACCAAAGCTATGGCTAAAGAGCTTGCTTCGCGTAACATAAATGTTAACGCTGTGGCTCCGGGTTTTATTCAAACGGCTATGACTGATAAATTAACCGATGCACAAAAAGAACCGCTTTTAAAAGTAATTCCACTTGGCAGGATGGGTTTACCTAAAGATATTGCGCAGGTTGTTGCATTTTTATGCAGCCCAATGGCTGATTATATTACCGGACAGGTAATTGCTATTGATGGCGGAATGACAATGTAATTTGTTTAATAAATTGCATTTTTGTTAAATTTAGAACGATCTAAATAAAAAGTTGAATTTAACTAACATAAACTTCCTTAAAAATAAAAGGAGATAAAAATGGACGTTGCAGCAAAAGTAAAAGAAATAATTGTAGACAAACTTGGAGTTGAGGATTCTCAAATTACTCCCGAAGCATCATTTACTAATGACCTTGGAGCTGATTCTTTAGATATAGTTGAATTAGTGATGGGTTTTGAAAGTGCCTTTCAGATTTCTATTCCTGATGAAGATGCTGAAAAAATTGGCACAGTTGGAGACGCTATTAAATATTTACAGGAAAAAGTTGGCTAAGATGCGGGTCAGGGAATTTTACTTTTCTGATCCAGCATTTTTTTAGCTGATTGCTCCAATTGCTTCATTTGGAAAAATTTATGAGTAAACGAAGAGTTGTTATAACTGGAATGGGAGCTATCACTCCTATTGGAATTGGTCTTGATAACTTCTGGAATGGATTACTTGAAGGCAAAAGTGGTGCTGAATTAATTACTCGGTTCGATACTTCGAAATTTGACACTAAATTTGCTGCACAAGTTGATGATTTTCATGCTGAAGACTACTTAGACCGAAAGTCTATTAGACGACTTGATGTTTTTGCTCAATATGCTCTTGTAGCCTCAATGATGGCTATAGAACATTCAGAATTGCAGCTGGATAAAATTTCACTGGAACGTTTTGGTGTTATTTATGGCAGTGGAATTGGCGGAATGCAAACCCTTCAAGACCAACACTGGAAATACTTCGAAAACAAAGATCCCCACAAAATTAGTCCCTTCTTTGTACCAATGATGATATCAGATATTGCCGCAGGGCAAATCTCAATTAAGTTTGGATTGAAAGGACCTAACTACGCAACTACATCTGCTTGTGCAACATCTTCACACGCAATTTCCGACGCCTTCATTTTAATTCAGAGAGGAAGTGCTGACCTGATGGTTTGTGGTGGATCAGAAGCTGCTGTCACTGAAGTTGCCATGGCTGGTTTTAACGCTATGAGGGCAATATCAACCTGGAACGATAGGTACAAAGAAGCTTCGAGACCATTTGATGCTGACAGGAACGGTTTTGTTATGGCGGAAGGAGCAGGAACTTTGATCCTGGAAGAATATGAACATGCGATGAACAGGGGTGCAAAAATCTACGCTGAAATTGGAGGTATTGGTTTAACCGCCGATGCGCATCATATTACAGCACCTGCACCTAATGGAGAAGGTGCGGTTAGATCTATGAGAGAAGCGCTAAGAGATGCCGAAGTATCACCTGAAAAAATTGGGTATATAAATGCTCACGGAACATCTACCCCGCTTAATGATCTGAATGAAACTAAAGCCTTCAAAACAGTTTTTGGTGACCACGCTTATAAGATGGTTATATCTTCAACAAAATCGATGACAGGGCACCTGCTTGGTGCAGCCGGCGCTATTGAGGCAATAGCAACCATACTTGCTTTAGAACATAATACTATTCCTCCTACCATCAACTTAACTAATCCCGATCCGGAATGCGATCTTAATTACAGTGCTAATCAAGTTACTAAAAGAGAGATTGATTACGCTATTAGTAATACTTTTGGATTTGGCGGACACAATGCTTCAATTCTTTTTAAAAGTTTTAAGGGATAGTTTTGGCTGACATTTTTTCCAGACTGTTCAAGAAAATTAAACTTAAATTCACACCAGTTGTTGCAGACCCTATAAAGGAAAAATTTACACCTGAAAAATTAAGAGAACTGGAAAATATAATCGGTGAACCGATTATTGATAAATCCCACTATCTTCAGGCACTTGTGCACAGATCCTTCCTTGAACAGAATGATGATTTTGAGGTTTCTAATGAGCGGCTGGAGTTTTTAGGCGATGCCATCCTGAATTTGATTGTTGCGGATTATCTTTTTAATAAATTCCCATATGAAGAAGAGGGTTTCCTTACTAAAGTTAGGGCTAAAATTGTTAACCGTAACACTTTGGGTGATGTTGGAGAAAGAATTAAACTGGACAGTTTTATTCTTGTCGGAAGAAATTTATCGAAATCCCTGGTTAACAATTCCAAATCTATTGTGTCAGACGCTGTTGAAGCATTGATTGGAGCTATCTATTTAGACAGCGGGATGCAAGCATGTACAAAGTTTGTAATTAAATTCCTGGTTGAACCGATAGTGAATGATGGTGAATACCTTATAGATGAAAACTATAAAAGCCAGCTTTTAGAATATGCCCAGGGTTGTAAACTAAAAGCGCCTATCTACCGTGTGCTTAAAGAAGAAGGACCTCAGCACGATACGATATTTACTGTAGAAGTTGTTATAGGTACTAAAACGTTAGGTGTAGGTGAAGGGAAAAACAAAAAAGTTGCTGAACAGAATGCAGCTAAATCTGCGTTAAAGGAAATCCGTTCATTAAATGTCAATTCTGATTAAATAGAGAAGAATATTTCCACCTTAAAAATAACCTACCGTACGAATAAGTTTTGAATAATTAATTAAATTTGACAATTCAATTTTTCACTATTAGTAAATGAACCGATTTAATTTGATTGTAAGCTTAATTTTATTGAAAGAATAAATGAAAACAAAAATACACCCCAACGAGTTTGTTAACCGGCATATTGGTCCACGCAATAAAGATTTAGAACAAATGCGAGTAAAATGCGGTGCAGAAAGTATTGATGCATTAATCGATGAAACAATACCTGCCAATATAAGATTAGATAAAAAATTAAAAATTAATCCCGCTTTGAGCGAACATCAGTTTATAAGGCAATTGAAGAAAACCGCTTCAAAGAACAAAGTATTTAAATCTTATATTGGAATGGGATACAACCCGGTAATACTGCCTTCGGTTATTCAAAGAAACATATTGGAAAATCCCGGTTGGTACACACAGTACACTCCTTACCAAGCAGAGATTGCACAGGGAAGACTTGAAGCTTTATTAAATTTTCAAACTCTTATATCTGATCTTACTTCAATGGATTTAGCAAATGCTTCATTATTAGATGAAGGCACAGCTGCCGCTGAGGCTATGTCTATGTTTTATTCACTTCGTCCGCGTGATAAAAAAGAAGCAAATCAATTTTTTGTTTCAGATGAGTGCTATCCGCAAACGCTTGATGTACTGAAAACAAGAGCTAATCCTTTAGGAATTGAACTTGTAATCGGAAATCCTCTTACGATTGAATTAACCGATAATATGTTTGGTCTTCTTGTGCAATACCCTGCAGGCAACGGAGAGATAAGGGATTATTCCTCTCTTTTTAATAAAGCAGATTCAAAAAATATATATAAAACTGTTGCTGCTGATCTCTATAGCTTGTTGCTCTTTAAAGCTCCCGGTGAATTTGGAGCTGATGCCGTTGTTGGCAGTTCACAGCGCTTCGGAATACCGATGGGATACGGCGGACCGCACGCAGCTTACTTTGCAACTAAAGAAAAGTATAAAAGAAATATTCCCGGAAGGATTATTGGAGTTTCAGTTGATGCGCAGGGAAATAAAGCTTACCGGATGGCTTTGCAGACCAGGGAGCAGCATATCCGGCGGGATAAAGCAACCAGCAATATATGTACTGCGCAAGCTCTGCTTGCAATAATGGCCGGAATGTATGCGGTTTATCATGGACCGAAAGGTTTAAAATCTATTGCCGAGAGAATCAGAATCTTTACTTGCATCCTCAATCTTGCGTTAAAAAATTTAGGATATAACCAGGTAAATAAAAATTATTTCGATACTCTTTTTATTAAAACAGATGAAGCAACTGTTACAAAAATTAAAGCTGATTCACTAAGTAAAATGATTAATCTCAGGTATATCGATTCTGATAAAATAGGGGTGACTATTAATGAAGCAACTG
Source organism: uncultured Ignavibacteriaceae bacterium (assembly GCA_964589295.1). Lineage (GTDB taxonomy): Bacteria > Bacteroidota > Ignavibacteria > Ignavibacteriales > Ignavibacteriaceae > JAZGGS01. The sequence continues at coordinate 1,543 of CAZPSY010000007.1, read as the reverse complement.
AAGGAAGTGATTTAGAAGAACTAATTGGAATTTTTGCATCCGCTGCTGGAAAAACTGTTGATGATAATTTAATAAGCCAATTAATTGTTGATGCTGATAATAACGATTTTGATTTTATGAAAAGAGAGAGTGAATATTTAACACATCCTGTTTTTAATTCTTACCATTCTGAAACTGAACTACTCAGGTATATGAAGATGTTGGAGAATCGGGACCTTTCACTTGCACATTCGATGACTCCTTTAGGTTCCTGTACAATGAAATTAAATGCTACAACTGAAATGCTAGGAATTACATGGTCTGAGTTTTGTGATATTCATCCTTTCGCTCCGGAAAATCAGGCGATGGGCTATAAACAAATTTTTAAAGAACTTGAGGCAGATCTTGCAGAAATTACAGGACTATCTGCAGTTTCTCTTCAGCCAAATTCAGGTGCACAGGGTGAGTTTGCAGGATTGATGGTAATAAAGGAATATCTTAGAAGTAAAGGAGAAGGGGGAAGAAATATTGTTTTAATTCCTTCATCCGCACATGGAACTAATCCTGCCAGCGCAGTTATGGCAGGGATGAAAGTGATTGTAGTAAAGTGTGATGTAAATGGCAACATCGATATAAATGATCTTAAAGAGAAAGCTATAGCGAACAAAAATGAAATTGCCGCACTTATGATAACTTACCCATCAACTCATGGTGTGTTTGAAGAAAATGTTTTGGAGATTTGTGAAACTGTTCACAAGTACGGTGGACAGGTTTATATGGATGGAGCAAATATGAATGCCCAGGTTGGTTTAACCAGTCCGGCAAAAATTGGTGCAGATGTCTGTCATCTTAATCTTCACAAAACTTTTTGTATTCCTCATGGCGGCGGCGGACCCGGCGTAGGACCAATCGCTGTAGCAAAACATTTAGTTTCTTTTTTACCAGGTAATCCAGTTGTTACTATTGGTACAGAAAAATCCATTACAGCAGTATCATCGGCTCCCTGGGGAAGTGCAGTTGTTCTCTTAATTTCATATGCATATATAAAACTTATGGGTTCAAAGGGATTAATCGATGCATCAAAAGCTGCAATTGTTAGTGCTAATTATATGATGGCTAAACTTAGTTCAGTTTATAAAGTGCTTTACACAAGTATTAGTGGCAGGGTTGCCCACGAGTTGATTTTTGATATGAGAGAATTTAAACAAACTGCTAAAGTTGAAGTAGAAGATATTGCAAAGAGATTAATGGATTATGGATTTCACGCGCCAACTGTTTCCTTCCCGGTTGCCGGCACTTTGATGATTGAGCCAACCGAAAGCGAATCTAAATCAGAAATTGATAGGTATTGCGCTGCACTTATCTCTATCCGGAATGAAATAAAGGAAATTGAAGAAGGTAAAGCAGATGCCGATGACAATGTGCTTAAAAATGCACCGCACACATTACAATCCGTTATTACGGATGATTGGAATCATTCATATTCCAGGGAAAAAGCTGCTTACCCGCTTCCATACACCAGGGAAAATAAATTCTGGCCGTCTGTAGGTAGAGTAGACAGCGC
>CAZPSY010000006.1:4926-18489 GCA_964589295.1 uncultured Ignavibacteriaceae bacterium | reverse complement strand
ACAAAACAGTTATATGTGAAACGATTACACATGTCAATAGGTTTTTTATTTTGTCACAACTTTTTTTGGGCCCAAAGAAATGCTAGTAATAACAAGTCTTTATGTATCATAATTTTGTCAAAGCTTCATTCTTTGTGATAATTTTCTTTATAAAATCCATTTTTAAATCTAAATAAGATGTTTTTGTTTTCGGGAGAATTTGAAACCTTTATAATCAAAGTACAATCAGATTCATCTATGTCTAAATTTTCCATTGATGACACAAGTTTAAAAAAAGTCTCTGCTCTAATCAGTCCACCTTTTTTGATTTGTTTCCAAACTCCTCCCACGCTAGAACCTGTGTATTTTGCAATTTTTGAAAAGTTTAAAGCTCTATCGCCATTCGCTTTATTTTTGTCCACATAAAGCTTTATCGTTTCATCTAATAAAAATTCTGAAAAGTTCATATTACACTTCCTTTTCAAAAAAACTTTCGATAGATAATCTTCTGTCGATTGTGCTTAGTAATAGCTGGATATGTTGCCTAAACCGATTTGTATACTGCTCATCTAAACACAGAAATTTTTGCGAAATAAAAAATTGCTCTATAAAAATATCTGTCTGTTTAATCGATTTCATGATTTTTTCAACTTCAAATATTGCGCCTAGAAGCTTTTCATCTTCGTCGATTAATTTTGCTGGTTTTGCTTTTATTTTTGATTCTTTTACATCTTCAACGATAAGCCTAGTTTCCGCTACGCTTGCCCCTTCTATTTTTTTCAAAACCTTATTCTGATCTTCTTTGTTAAGTTTTACAATTTCATCAACTTGGCCAGAACTTATTTTTTGAGATTCATAACTTTGCCTAACTTCAGGTGTAACCTCATCAACTCGTCTTACCATGCGATTTATGTTTGATGGTGTTAGTCCTGTTTTATCAGCGGTATCTTTCGCAAAAGACTTATGTTCGTTCTCTTTTTTGGATCTTCCAACAAAATTTTCCGGTGGATAAAGCTCGCTATAGATACTCTTTTTTTCTGATAATGCTCTTTCAGTATCAAAATCTGATAAACTTTTTCGCTCAAGATTTTCATCCAGATTCATCAGTTTTTCATAAAGAGGGTTTTTAAATTCTAGGTTTATATTGCAGGGGATTGTCTCAAGCCTTAAGAGCTTACAAGCTCGATATCTTCTAAAGCCAGAAATAAGTTCATAGTCTTTATTTAGCTGTAAAGGGTTTTGTAAACCGATCTCTTCTATAGATGTTTTAAGTGTGTTGACAGCTCCAACCTCGTCTAGATTTTCGGTTCTAATGTTCCAATTTTTTCTAATTACAATCAAATTAATAGGCACATTTTCAATAATCATAGTTTTTCCTTTAGCTATAAAAGTTTTCTTTTCCCGTGACGATATTAAAAAAGTGTCCTTCTTTTAACATTCCGTAAACAGCAAGCGGTAAAATCCAAACAGGCATAGAAATTAAAAGGAAGATATTTAATAGTGCTTTCAAAGATCTTGTCATGTTCTTTTCCTCCAATTTTGCGTTAAAATATTACACTCTCTTATTTTCTTTATATGGCTTAATATTGATTCTTGGCAGTCTATGCAAATATGTTCCGGTGAAAATATGCCATTATAATAAACATCAACGGAAATATTAACTAATGCTGTTATTCTGGTTTCATCAACTCCCAAATTTTTATCAACGTCTATTTCTGCTTCGCAAATGTCACACCACAATGTTTTTTCAACGACTTCCATCTTTATTCTCCTATACAAAAATTATCTTTAAACCGCTTTTCCCTCTTCTTCGTTGAGCAATCTTATTACTCTCTCTAGAGATCTTTCGGCCATAACAAAAACACCCGCATTTTCTAGCTCAAGAAGCTCAGTTTTTTGTATGTCTGAAAGTTTTCCTTTAGAGCTTTTAAGCTCAATAGCAAAAAGCCTACCTCTAAATTTTTTCATTACTCCGTAAATATCTGGTTGTCCTGCATTAGGGTTTTTTGCGTGATAACCTCCTTTTATAAAAAGTGGGCCAAGATAATTTTTCCAGACTTTATAGCCGTTTTCTTTAAGCCAAAATAAAATCTCTTTTTGAATCTCAGACTCTTTTTTATTGACTACCATGGAAGCTCACTTTCAATCGTGGCTTTATCAGAAACAGAAAGAGACTTAGTTTCAGGTTTCATGTTTGTAGCATCCACAAGCCTTTTAACTAGCTCATGAGGCGAGCCAGGAGGTAAAGCTTTATGATCAAGTGCGCCGCTTGTCAGAAGGCTCTTAGCCATTTCTTTAAGCTCTTTATAAATAAAAGATCGATTGTCTAGTGTAAGCATTCCACAAAAATCGGGCCAACCTCCATATCTGTCGACAATTTTAATACCGATGGTTCCTATGTATTCTTTTGCTTCGGGCCAATTAGGCCAACCGAATTTTGAAATTGCTTCAATCAGGTTCATCGCTGTTATTTGAGACAGCGAATCGTCGTCTTGTCTGTGATTTAAACTTGCATGGATTTGTCTTACGGTAGGAAAATAATCCTGAGATCGAATCAGTTTATCAAGGGCTTCTGAGATCTCTTTTTTTTCGTAAATTTTAAATTCGTGCCAATAATAAAGCCTAACATTATGATCGGCCAAATCGGGAGATCTATAGGGCTGAATTTTTTTAAAGATTTCAAACAAACTTATGAAGTCAACGAAATTGGGTGATATTTCCATTTATTCCCCTAGAATGGTCGTTTTTCCAAGTCTTGCGTATCAATTTTGGTAAGTGGATTTAACTTAACAAAATTTCTTTTCATTGCTGTTAAAAGATTATCTATTTTTCTAAGACCATTCTTCTTTTTTGTCAAGAGTGAAATAGGGCTAAATACCTGACTTTGCCAGAAATCATCTTTCACTGACCAGTTAAAAATTATTTCTAAATCCTTAACCGAACAATCTAGATATTCTTTTACCAAAAGGAGTGCTTTATAATATTTAGTATCTAGCTCTGTTCCCTTCTTCCATTTCATATTTTCAGTAGCATATTCTAACCATCTTAAAGCGAGATTCATCAAATCACTGTCAACCTTTAATTTTAATGCTTTTGATTTTGTTTCTGTATTAATTTTTTCCTTGACAAGGGTTTGAGATAGGGTAAGTTCATATCTATCCAGTTCTTCGAACTCTGAACCTTCGGTTGTGGTTTCGATTTGTGGTTGATCAGTTTGTATGTCAGTGGGTGAGACCCCTTCGCCGCTTCGCGGTCTCCTCGCTTCGCTCGTCGAGGGTGATATATATTTAAAAAAGGATTTATCAATTTTAAAATAAGTTCTAGAGATGTGAAAAAACATGAGCAAATCAAACATCTCAGTAGTTTTGGATTTAACAAGCCTCGATTCGAAATATGAAATGTAATCGGAGTGTGGTCTCTCCCCTCTCGGCTCCCCACTACCGCCAAGTGATTCGCAGCAAATTGACTCTTCAGCTTCGGTAGGCTTCGCTGAATCTTCGATCTTCTTCTTTCTTCCTCGCTGTTTGGTCACCTTCGATGAAGGGACAATACTAGAGATGTAAGTAGGCATTAGAGGGTTATCGGTTTTTGGATTTAGCGATACATAATTTTCGGGGACCGTCTCTTTAAAAAATCCATTTTCACACATAAAAATCAGAAAATTCTTTTGTCGTAGATTAATTGACAGCTCAGATCCATCTAGTAAAATAATCTCATTGTCTCGTGATTTTTTTTTCATTAATTCTTTCCTTTATCTAGTTTTCTTTTTTTTAGGGATATTTGCTCAGATATCCCTTTTTAAATTTGATAAAATGCCAAAGCAAAATTGTACTTTAATTGACGCGGTCCGCGTCAATTAACTGCCAAATCCTTTTTGACAAAACGCCAAATTAAAAGTGTTGTTAATAATTGAGATAATTGATATATATAAAAATCAATATGATACATGATTAGAATTTCCTCATTTTTTTATTCCTGATGAGACTTCGTAAAAAATCGAAGTCTCATTTTTATTTAATGCGAAATTATTTCAGATACTACATTTTTTGAAGAATTTTCTGCAAGAATTGTTTTAAAATTCTCTCCTTTTTTGATTCTTTCGGCTAAAATCTTAAGTTTATCGATATCTTTTTGATTGATATAGTCCATAGGCTTTTTGAGAAAAGTTTCAAGCATTGACTCACTTATCCCATGACCTAAAAAATATGTTGCTATTTTATCGGCGGGACTTTCTTCTTTCACTTCCTGGGCCGTGTTTTCTACGATCGGGGAAGTCTCATCGGGATCTTCGGTGTCTTCGGTTGGAATCGTAAAACATTGGATTAGAGCGTATTTATGAGCGATTGACATGCACTTATTGATTGTCTTATCTCCGTAGTCTATGGCTTCCCCCCACGTTATAGCGACCACGTTTGACCCGTCTGGTGCGTAAAAGATAAACTCCATTTCTAAAATAAGATGATAACCTTTTCCTCCTTTTGCTGTTGTAATTTCAGTTTCTTTTATGTATCTCAAAATTTTGGGAATACAAATAACTTCAGCCTCGGCCATTGCCGAGTGAACCCCGTTATAAATGTCATCAATTCGCCTAAATTTAAAACCCTGTTGACGATTTTCGGCGTTTTTTGCGATGAATCCGATTAATTTTGATACTTTTGCCATTCGTGCGTAAATTTCATTATTCATTATTTTGCTCCTAAATATGTTGGTGCGCTAAGTGTTACAACTTCGGGTAACACGGACGGGAAAAACTTCTTATCAAGACAATCTTTATAAAGGTCAATAGCACAATTTATTAGTCTAAGACCCTCGATTAACCAAGCGGTGTCTGGCTCATACAAATATATTTTGTGTGGCTGATTATTTTCAATCGCAATCCAAATAAAATTAGTCCAATCCTCTCCCGTAATTTCTGACATTCCGAGAAGGTAAAAAGCAGCTTGCGAGTAGTAATTAAAATCCATAATCGAATGTTTAAATGCTCTCTCATGCCCAGCTTTTGTGGTCTTTAAATCTAAAATTAAATTGTGGCTTTGTATTATAAAATCTGTTCTGAATTTTAAATCTAAATCTCGATATTTAAAAAAACCTGACGATTCAAAATTCGCCGTTTTGTTCGCTACGAGTTTAGATAAAATCGGATGTCTTTCTATCTGATAAATAATCGAATAGCACGAATCCAATTCACTTTGCGTTAGTACAATTTTATTTCCAGCTTCTTTCAAAAAGTCGGAGTATTCTTCTTTCCCAGCTTTTGTTCTTTTATCGATTTCAGGGCAAACAATAACGGACTCATCAAATATCTCATGTTCAAAAACAGCAATATGAACAGCCGATCCAAAATCCATTGCTTTTGTTCGTTGCTTCGGGTTATTTTTCCACCACAAAAAATCAGATGGAACATTTGGCGGGAAAAGAAACCTCAGTGACGAATGATTTAAATAAGGACAATCTTGATACTCTTCAAACGAGAGATTATAAGATAACCCTTTTAGATTTGACTCATCCATAAAAACCTTTCTTATTGATTTAATTAGTTAACATCTTTCACAATAGAAAATATAACATAAAAAGCATAAAAAACAAGAAAAAACTATTGAAATTTGCTAAAATGACAGCTAAACATGCTTTGCTGACGATAACAAACATGAAGGGTGGGCATAAACATGACAGTAGAGCAAGCTAAACAAGAGATTTTTTTAATGAATGCAATCGTAAAAAAACTTTTAACTTTAAGCGAAGAAAAAAGATCGAGAGTAATAAACTACCTTTTAACATCAGTTTTGGAAGAAAATGACGATGCTGCCGAAGAACTCAGAGCATTATCTTTTTGTACTGCAAAGCTTGATAAAATCGGAAAAAAAGAAAGATATGCTATTGTAAAATTTATGGTTGATAGGTTTATTCCAAATCGTTTTGGAGAGGAAAAACAAGAAGAAGAAATTGTATTAAATGAGCTTGAAGAAGAAGTATAAAAAAGTTATATAATTGGGGGTAGATTGAGTTTGTTAGGACAAAGCATCAATTCAGTTACAGCGGGAAAAACACCCGACGAACTCAGTCTACAAGCAATGCTGGATTTAGACACGGTTGATAGGCTTCTTCTAAAGTACATAATCACATATCCAGATATCAAATCATCAAAAATAGCTCGCATAATCGGAGTTGAAGAAAACTACGTTAGAAATCGAAGGAAAAAACCAGCGTTTCAGCTTGCGATTCAAAAACTTCAAGAAACAACCGACGATTTGATGTGTGAAGCCGCAAGAAAAGCAGCTTTTCGGCTAATAGAATTGATCGACCACGAAAACCCCGTAATCGCTTTGGCAGCAATAAAACTTGCTCTAACTAAATATATAAATCAAATTTCAGACGCAACAATGGATCGAATTTTAGTTTATAAAACCACAATTGCACCAGATGGTAATTTGCTTCAAAGCATTGTCAAAGGCGAAATAGACTCAAACACAATAGATGTGTAATATCTAAGCTAAATATAAATTTGGAGCTTAGATATTGGAAGATAAAAATCTACAGACAATAACAATAGACCCGCCAAAAGCTCACTCTAAAAAACAAGACTTTCTTTATACTTCTTTAATGATTCCAGGCATTAGAGAGATCTGGGTTGCCGCAGCAACCAAATTTGGGAAAACTTTATCGGGAACTATTGCCCAAATAAATCTAGCAATACAAAAACCAAACACCAAACATAGATGGGTAGCTCCTATTTATTCACAGACACGCCAACCTTTAGAATATTTTCAAAAGATTTTACCAGGGGAGCCCCACACAAAAAGAAACAAATCAGAAAATACAATTGAGCTTCCTTTTTCAAATTCTCGCTTTGAATTTTGGCACGCTCAAAGTCCAAGCTCACTTGAAGGAGATGGTATTCATTCCTATGTTTTCGATGAAGCCGCAAAACAATCTCCTGACATAAGAACGAGCGCAAGAACGACAACAACAAAAACAAAAGGGCCAATGATTTTTATTTCATATCCTTTTGGAAAAAACTGGTTTTACACAGGTTGTATGGAAGCGAAAGAAGAAATGGAGTGGGCATATAAGAATAATCGTACAATTGAGAAAGTTTTTATTCACGCAAGAACCATAGATAATCCATATATTGACAAGCAAGTTATTGAAAATGCTAAGAGAGAATTATCAAATAGTATGTTTCGACAATATTATTTAGCGGAGTTTATTGACGAGTTTACTGTTTTTGGAAACATAGAAACGTGTATTTATGGAAATAAACTAGATATTTTTGGAGACGTACAAAAGTGGTATGCAGAAGGTTTTGAAGAAGCGCATGTTGTAATTGGCGCAGATTGGGCAAAGTCAATAGATTTTACGGTTTTTATAGCGATCGATTTAAAAAATTATACGGTTATAGGATTTATGAGATTTCAAAAAAAATCCTATCCTGAATCTGTGAGAATGCTTTCTATTTTTGCCGCTAAATTTGGATCGGTTGAGATGATTACACACGATAAAACGGGGGTGGGTGCTGCAATTGATGATCTCCTTGCTTATATTAATCAGCCTTACACGGGAGTTTTTTTTACAAATGCTTTGAAATCTGAATTTGTGTTAAAATTAATAACAGCCTTAGAACAAAAACAAATAAGCCTACCTAACTGGCAAGAAATGAAAAACGAACTTATGGCTTATGAATGTGTTCCAAATAAAATTGGTACGATGACTTACAACGCAGCTTCTGGAAAACATGATGACATTGTTGTAAGTCTATTTTTGGCTAATTATACATATTTGCTGTACTGTGACCGAAATTTTGAGATAACTTATCTAGATGAGTTAAATGATATTAATAAATCAAAAACCGACTTAGAAAAATATTATTCTGAACTCGCCGAAGAAAACGACGATAATTTTTAGGGGAAAATATGGATACTAATGAACCTAATGGAATTAATATCAATGAATTAAAACAGTTATTAGTAACTTCTGAATCTGTAAAAAAAGAATTGGTGTCATTAGTTGAAGAAAATAAAAGCTTAAACACAAAAGAATCGAACTCAATTTCTAACTCTTATAACAAGCTCATTCGGCTAATCGAAGAAAACGAAGTGAAGAGTTTTAATCTAATAACCGAATATTCTGAGACGGCAAATTATGGAGCTTGGACAGAAGAAGAAAGAGTTTTTCTAGATAAAAATATGATTAAAGCTTTGTTTTCGGATGAGGGTTGGGTTTATACAATATGTAATTTGATAGCTTCAAAAATAGCCAATCAACCAATGAAGGTATATAAATCTGTTACAAATCCAGCGGGAAAAGAGATTATAACAGAACAAAACAATCATCCATTTAATGAAGTGATTAAAGACCCGAATCCATTCCAAAGCTATTACGATTGGACGTACTGCATTGTGGTTGATTTAGTTTTGTGTGGAGATTGTTTTTTATACAGGGGCATGGGAACAAATAATATTTATCATCTTCCAAGCGAATCGATGTCTTTAAGAATTGATGCAAAAGGGGATTTAACCGGATTTGATAAGTATCAAAGCATGGTGGACACGGATAGAAGGTTTGTTAGAAGTTACTCTCTTGATGAAATTATCCATATCAGAAGGCCAAATCCTTCATCTTTTTATCAAGGCTTTTCTCCATTTGTTCCAGCAAGAAAAAATGTTTTATTTAATCGTTACTCACTAGAATACTTGAATAATTACTACTTAAAAGGCGCAAGTTCTGGCATTATTCTAGAGATGACTAAAGATACAAATTCGGCCAATGCTTTAAGACTTCTCAGGAGTTTTGAAAATGCTTATTCAGGAAGAAAAAACCAAAGAAGAGTTAAGATTTTACCGACAGGAGTTACAGCAAAAAACTTTGGAGAGTCTTTAGCTGACCAGCAGCTAAAAGATTATTTGATGATGAATAAGGAAGACATTCTAGCAATTCTAAACGTTCCAAAACATGAAGTAGGTCTACAAACCCAAGGATCGCTTGGATCAGAAGAATATAAAACAGCAATCAAAAATTTCTGGGAAGCTACATTAAAGCCCCAAATGGGAATCATAAAAGGAAAGCTAAATAAAAAATTAGCGGCGCAGCTTGGAGAGGGATTTTTCCTAGATTATGATTTGTCAAATGTTGAGGCACTTCAGGAAAATGAGATTCAAAAGGGCGCAATAGCAAATTCTATGCTTACTACTCACACAATAAACGAGGTTCGAGATATAGTATATGATCTCGGCAAAATTGAGGGTGGTGATATAATTCCTTCGCTTCAAGCTCAACAAAATCCTTTTTTTGGGTTTTCTCAAAAACCACCAATAACCTCACACGATACCTCACAGGATAATAAGATAGAAGAAAAACCAAGTGTTATAGAAACTCCCGAAGACTCACAGCCTAAAATTGAAATGTATGCTCACCAGGCCGACAAGCTTATAAAAGCTTCGGGCGATTGGTTTGAACAAAGAAAAAAGAAGATTGAGGAAGCAACAAAACAGCCGATCATAGATATAACCGACATGTTTCTAGGGCTTTTTGCCGATCAAGCAATAGAGGTTATAAAAAATCTTGATAAAATCGTAAAGAAATCGATTAACATTCATGATGAAAAAAATGTAAAAAAGGTAATACAAAAAGCGATTGCAGAGCTTGGAGAATCATTAAAGTCAGATTTATGGTTAAAGCAAAAAGAAGAGATTGACGCATATGTTGAGATGACTTTTGATCACCCGTCCTATCAGTCTGATAGTAAAATTCTTGACGCAATAAAAAAACAAACTCAAAAAAACGCTGAACAGTTTATAAAAGAAAGAACAGATTATGTTTTTGAGATGGTCGGGCGATCTTCTTCGGATAATATTTATCGAATGATTGCTGAATCATCAAAAACAAGTGACTCAATTACTCAACTCGCTTCTCTCATAAGTGAAGAATATTCTAGTCCTAAGAAAATGTTTTGGAGGGCTGACAGGATAGCTAGAACAGAAGTTTTGACGGTGCTATCAAAAACGCAAGATCTAGCATCAAAAGAGGCATCAAAAACAATACCAGATTTATATAAAATGTGGATGTCTACCTTTGACAATCGAACAAGAGGTAACCCAGGGGGGCTATATAAAGACTCAAAGGCCGATCATTGGCACTTACACGGACAAGTAAAAAAAATAGATGAAGATTTTATTGATGCTAAAAACACAGATCAACTAGCTTTTCCGAGAGATCCAAGAGGGAAAGCGGAAAGTGTTATTCAATGTAGATGTACCTACATTGTTTTACCAAAAACAGAAATGCAACAATTTATAAGTTCAGAAAGCGAGGCAAAGCCAAATGCGTAAACTAAACTTTGATTTTCAAATAAAAAAAGAATCTGGAAGCGGGGGAATTTTTATTGAAGGTTACGCCAATGCTGCAACCGTTGACAGATCAGGGGAATTAATAGACCCGAAGGGATGGAAGCTTGAAAACTATAAGAAAAACCCTGTGATTTTATTTGATCATGGTCTTGATCCTTCTTTTGGATCTCTCCCAATTGGCAAAGCGGTTTTTATTGAATCAAGAGATGGAGGATTATTTGCAAAAGTAAAAATATCCGATTCAAAAACTGAAAAAATAACAGCAATAAGAGATCTGGTTGAAGAAGGAATGTTAAAAACTTTTTCAGTTGGGTTTCGTTCTGATGACTCTGAGCAAAATAATGATTCAAAAGTTTTAAAAAATAGTGAACTTTTGGAAATTTCTATTGTCCCTGTCCCGATGAACCAAGACTCTACTTTTGCCATTTTGAACCTAAATTTGTCTGAAAATCGATCAAAATTGGCTAAAAAGTGGTTAAAACGCTATAAAGCCGAGGCCGCTAAGTCAATAATAGATACTAGCAAAAAAGAAAATAATTGTGATAAGCTGGAATTACTGTCAATTTCTGTTGACAAATCTGGTTATGAGAATTTAGAAAAAGCAAGTAAATTCTTAAAAAACCTTGGTTATGCGGTTGATGATTTTACAGAAAGTGATAAAACCTTTTTGTTCAAACAACAAAAAATAAGTGACGATAAAAATAGTTTTGAAGTTGAGATATCACCAGGAATAAAAGCAATAGTAAAAGGAAAAAACATGAAAACAAAATCAGACACGGAAGATAAAGGTTGTGATAAAGACCCGAAAGAAAAAGCAATGTCTGATTTTATGGGTGAATTTAGGGGTGAATGTGAATCTACGCTTACAGAAGCAAAACCCGATTGGGTAGGTGATGAAGAAGCTTGGCGAAAAGCAAAGGAAGCCGCATTAGAATATAAAGAAGATCCAGAAAAATATTATGCAATGGTAACTTGGCTCTATATCAATAAATTTGGTGGAACAATTAAATCAAAAGAAGAAGAAGAAAAAGTTATTGATGAAGAAGAAAAACCCATGGGAGACGAAAAACCCACGGAAGACGAAAAACCAATGGAAGATGAAGAGAAGATAAAAGCTCTTGGGGAAGCTCCACCAGCTCCAATTCCTACGGGATCACCAGCAATGGGAGGGGTAGAAAACCCTTCAATAGATCTTCAAAAACAAACAAATGTTTTGCTTGGTGCGTTAATTTCTGAGATTCAAAAGATGAGCGAGATGATTCAAAAGCTTGTTGTTGTAGAAGAAAAACCTAATGACTATATGGAACCTCCTTCTTCTGAGCTTGAACAAGCTGAAGAACTTCAATTACAAAAAGCGATGGACGAAGAAAAGATTCAAAAAGCTATAGATTCGGTACGGTCAAATATTTTAGATTTGCGCCGTGATCTAAAATTATTTAAATAAAAAAGGGAGTAATTATGCTGACTAAAGAGCAGTTAGAAGCCATTTTGGCAGATCAAGAAGGGCTTAAAAAAGAAGTTGAAGAAGCAAAATTAAAAGTTAAAAAGCTTGAAGAAGAAAATATTAAAATGTCTTCAGCAGTTGTTGGAAATCGAAGCGATTCCGACGAAGCTCGTTTAATGAGATATTTTGGCGTTTCTCATCCAAAAAAATTACTTGAAATAAATGTTGCTGATCAAAAATTTAGGGGTGTTCCTGAAGATTTGAAATATCTTGCAATCGATTTCAAAAAGAGTATCGACATTGCTCGAATGACAGCTCAAATGTTTCATGGTGCGCCGCTTGATGATGTCCGAAGTGACGAAAATTCTCCCGCTTCTGTAAAAAATATTCTTGACACTTATTATGGTAAAAATGTTCTTGCCCCAAAACTTAAAGCTTTTGGAACGGGTGTTTCTGGAGGCGGCCAGGAATGGGTTCCAACTGGAATGTCTCAAAACTATATCGAAGAATATTTGCTTGAAAGAGTTCTTGAGCAAAGATTTAAAGTCATCAATATGCCTACAAATCCATATGACCAGCCAGTAATTTCAGCGGGAACAAAGGCACGAAAAGCGACCGAGGGCGTTATTGGAACAGCTCAAAATTTAAGCACTGACAAATTGACCATGTCTGCAACAAAACTCTATCAATATAGTGAGTTACCAGAGGAGTTGAACGAAGACTCTGCCGCAGATATTCTTTCAGCCGCTAGAGCAGATGTCATAATGGCGCAGAAAAACGCAGTAGAATCAGCAATAATAAGTGGTGACGCTGACGGAACACATATTGACTCAGATTTTCAAGCCGCTGGTGCTGATATTGCTGAAAAAATTTGGTCAGGTTTAAGGCGAGAAGCACTTTTAAACTCTGCAAATGGATCCACCTACGATTTTCTGAATGCTGTTCTTGATGATACAAAACTTGGTGTGATGAGAACTAGGCTTGGTAAATTTGGCGTGAATCCTAAAGAACTTGCTTGGATTGCTGGGCCAGTGGGATATGCTCAGATGACTAGACTTAGCAATGTTGTCACTATCGACAAAATGGGACCATTGGCGACTATTCATTCTGGTACTCTTGGATATTATAACGGATCTCCAATAGTTGTTTCTGAGTATGTCAGGGAAGATATTAATGCCACGGGTGTTTATGATGGCGTTACAGACACAAGGATGGGTATCCTGCTTGTCAATCTAAGCCGATGGTATATTGGTAACAGAAGACCAATCCAGGTTAAAGTAATGATGGATCTTCCTTATCATGACAGGTGGTTGATTGCATCTTACCGAAGAGTCGCTTTCAAGGGTTTTACGCAGGGCGCAGTTGAAAAAGGCGTTGTTTACGGATACAACATAGCTAAATAACCCAAATTGAAAATTGTTAAAAATTTGAGTCGTTGATAAGATGTTTCAACGGCTCATCTTTTTTTTGGGGTTAAAAATGACATCTTTACAAACGGTTTTTCGTTTAAATTTATATGATAGTCTTGCAATTGTGCCTCTTCAAGTTTTGACTCCTGGTAAGCACGAAGTTATGGTCGCTCCTTTTGCGAACAGCCTTTTGTCAACTTTATGGGTTAAAAGTGTAGATGTTGGGGCTTCTGTTTCCGTAAAATATTATGATTATGGAGCTGGGCCAGAACAATATCCTGGTGAAAAAGTCTATCTTCAAGATCACCTTGTTATATCAACAAACGATGTTTCGGATAGAATCATAGTTAGCAAAATTCACAATAAAGCGATTGCAGAAATAACCATA
>CAZPSY010000006.1:0-4826 GCA_964589295.1 uncultured Ignavibacteriaceae bacterium | reverse complement strand
ATAATGTTATAATAGGCGAAGGAGCGACATCTCCCGCAGAAACAAACATAAAATACGACATTTTTCCTTATTGGTCAGTACAAGAAACACTTAATGTCAAAGTTAAGTTTATACAAAATTATGGGCCTAATATGGATATTTCTGCTTATTTACAGTTAACAGAGCAAGATATTTAATTTTTAGGGGGGTTTATTATGGCTGATGTAAGAAGTGTATTTGTAAATTTAGAAGATTATACAACAAAAGAAGGAACGCCGCTTCACAAAGCACTTGAAGGCGATGCAATTGCTAGTAAGAATGCACAAGGTGCGCTTGTTGCAAAAGATTCTAGTGCAAACTTTAAATATTTAGAAATTGATGACGCTGGTCAGTTAAAAGTTATCGGTGGATATGATTACGGTTATCTTCATGCAAAAGGCACAAGTGTTGGAAGCGCAACAATCGTTGCCATAGCTACTATTACTCTAACTGTTGATAAAGTTTATAAAGATTTAGAGTTTTTAGGCTCATGTTTTCGTGATACTGTTTTTTCGATTGTTCAGCTAGATGACACAACGGAAACAATTCTTCTTGATGGCATAAGAGTTGGAAACAGTCAGCTATCTTTTGCATGTGAGCTTAAATCTCTTGAGTTTACAGCGGGGGCATCAGGCACACAAAGCCTAATTCTTAAGGCTCTTAATCTTAATGCACTATCTACTATTGATGGGGCAATTGGAATTAAAGAAATGGCATAATGCTTAAATTTGATAGACCGGAGTTCAAATCTGGGGTTATAATTTGTGATGAAGTTATCTGGATTTCTGACAAAAAGTTGGAAATTCGGAAACATACTTTTTACACAAAAGACAAGGGAAAATATTTTGAATTTTCGGACGAAAACCAAATGTTGCAAAAATACCCTCACTTATTTAAAATCAAATCTTAATAAGGTAGTTTTCAGAATTTTTATATTCAGCTTAATATCGCTTCTATTTTTTAGAGGCGATATTTGTTTATCTTCTGATGTTGCACCTGGGTTTGAAATT
The DNA here is from genome assembly GCA_964589295.1 of uncultured Ignavibacteriaceae bacterium. Taxonomy (GTDB): domain Bacteria; phylum Bacteroidota; class Ignavibacteria; order Ignavibacteriales; family Ignavibacteriaceae; genus JAZGGS01. The sequence continues at coordinate 3,798 of CAZPSY010000006.1, read as the reverse complement.
CAAGATTTAGCGGGTAGCTCTATAAACTACTCAGGAACATTAAGCTCCTCATCAATTAATATTCCAACAACAGCAGATAAGAATATTTCTGAAGTTCTTTTTAAATGTCCTTATCAAACTCCCTTAACAATTCGTTGCCAGATTTCTATTGATGGAACTACTTATTTTGATTTAATGCCAGGAGAATTTATAGGCTGGTCAGTGAAAGGATTCAAAAAGCAAATAAAACTAAAAGCAAATCAGGCCGCAGTATCCTATCAAGCAATTATCAATTATGAGCAGTGGTAATGATAAAATCATTTTTCATTTGGATATCTATATTTATTCTATCAGGGGCTATCGTTCAATTTGATCGTACCCAGATGGCAATTACTACGCCGTTTGATAACTCAACAAACGGGTTTACAGCGACCGAAGTTCAAAGCGCAATTGAAGAAGCTAAATCAACAGCAGAAGGAAAAGCGAGGTACGTTGTCAATTTTGGATTTGATGGAAATGCTTCAAGCGGAAGATGGCTTGAAACCGTACCAAACGTAGGGTCAAATGTTTCTGGATATGTTGTTGCGAAACCAGCCATTTTAAAAGAGCTTTCACTTTCTTGTGCAGGAAGTTCGACCGTAACAATTGGGCTTTATCGAAACGCTTCTCAAATTGCAACAATTGTAATGTCAGCTCAAAAAACCGCTTACGAGGATAAAAATGTGAACTTAAACGCTGGTGATGCACTATCGGCAAAAGTAGTATCCGGCTCATGCTCAAAACCTGCTTTTTGGACTCATATGAGGTATCAATAAAATGTTTATCGTAATTAATGACACTGAAAATACTCAAACTTGGTGCGGTCAAGAAATTGAATCCCAAGCGACATATACAATTCAATCTTCAGAGCAAGCAAGATGGGCAAATGATGAAACATTTTTAGAAGCTCTTGGGGCTGGTGAAGCAGTTTTAAATGATGGGTATGCAGATCTTTCGATAGGAAAAGCAATTAATCTTTTAAAACAAATTGATGCTTACAACAGGGACGGGGAAGGAAACCCATACTATAAGCAAATGTTTTCTCAAGGCTCAAAAAAGTTTAGAGCAAGGTGCGCCGTTTTTACTACAGGAGAGTATGATTCTCTAGTCAATATAGATTCAGATGGAATGGATCTAGGCGATATGGAGCTTCATTTTTTCAACTCATCAAGAACAGAGATTGTTAAAGGTGAAGAAGAATCAGACGAAGATTTTCAAACAAGGTTAGATTCAGATTGTAAATTTACGTGGCTTTATCTCACCCATCCTACAGCGTTTGGAATTGCAAAAGGCAGGTTTATGTATAAGGGGATTGTTTCAGGAGAGTTTCATAACTGGCTTGAGTTTTGCCCACACCTTCCTAAAGCATATGGTGGATCAGTCCCTTGCCTTGAAGGTGCTTTCCCTCTTGATATGCTCAATCAAGGAGATTTTTACACAATGGATGGATGCACTTGCTTACTCATGGATATAGATGAGGTTTATTACTCTCATAGAATAGGGCATAAAATTGAGCATGAGATAGCCGATAAAATAAAAATATGCTCTATTTTTGATTTATATGTGTAATGGATATTTTATTTACGACAAACAACAAATTTTGGTCAAAAACTTTCAAATATCTTACAAAAGAACCAGTAAGCCATTTAGCCTTTTTATTTAACATAAATGATTGTTTACTTACAATTGATTGCTCAGTAGATGGAGGTAGGCTTATGACTTATGATAAGTTTATTTCTTCAAATCACCCCGTTTACAAAACAACACTAAAAACAGACAGCGAAACAGAGCTTCATCTATTTAAAAAATCTCTTTTTTTAGTCGGTAAAAAATATGATATGCCAGCCTATATTTATGGGATATGGAGAGGCATATTATTTACAATTTTTGGTTTAAAAGCTCCCAAACGAAACCTATTATCAAAACCAGATTTATATTGCTGTACTGAAATATTTTTACCTATAGAAGAAATCTTAAAACAAAAATATAACCTTTCATTTTCTGGCATGGATTTAGCAATAAAAACACCATATGAGCTTTATATTTATGTGAAGGCTAAAACAGATGAGATTTACGATAATAAAATGTAATAAACCCTATAACGCTATAGGTTTTTCTAACGAGTTCAAAATACATTCAGGCTCATATATTCCCTTTGATTACTTCATGGAAAATGAAAGCTATTTATTTTTTGATGATGGGAATCTTATCGGCGGTTATGCGATTATCAAAAAAAACAAACGGGTTATTTCTCAAATTCCCCTTAGTTCTTTTAGCACAGATATATATGATATTGATAAAAAATCATATGAAATAACTGGATATTTTATTACTAAACAGCGGAAACCATTTAAGATGGTTTGCCATTTTATGTATAAAGTCTTAACAGCAAAAACAAAGTGGTTTGTCTATGCTTATGATAAAAGAAATATAAAGCTAGAAAAATTATATAGCTACGGAAAGCCAAGAAGATTATATTCGGGCATAGTCAACAATATCGATGGAATGACAGGCGTTAATTATGAAAACGTCGAAATGATAACTAAAATAGGTTTTATTCGTTTGTGGATTAACTTAATATATAGAAAATATTTAAAGGTTTTGTATATAAAACGAAAATAATTGTCGCTTGGTTTAGCTCTTTAGTAGTAACTTGATTTATGTTTATGTTTCAAACTCAGCAAAGAAAGAAAATTATGGAACTTATTTTAAAAAGAAAACATTCGAGCAGCGATAAAGATCCTTTGATTGTCGTTATTGAAACAGATTTAGGGAAAAAGGCTTATAAGATAAATATAGGAGAAACCTTAGAGCTGGACGATGAAGATGGTTATCAGGTTCTTGGAAAATTCAAAGGTTTATTTGAAATAAAACAAGAAGAAAAAACATTGTACAAAACTAAAATAGCGAAGCCAGAGTTATGAATAGAATGTTTTCATCAATGGTCTTTTTTATAACGACAACTATATTATTAGCGTCTATTTTTTCGATGATAAGATTTATGGTTAGTTCGATTCTTTTAGAGATCCCGAAGGGTGAAAACTTTCTTTTAGACATTAAAATTAATCTTATAACATCGGCTATAATAGGCTTGTATGTGTGCTATAAAGAAATAGATAAAGGGGTATTTTAATGGCATTAAATGCAAATGCTTTAGTCACTCTTGACTTCGCTAAAACCTATTTAAAAATTCCGTTATCGGAAACCTCTCAAGATTCTATTGTTGAATTATGGGTTAATGCTGCAAGCGACTATATAGAATCCGAAGTTGATAGAAAATTAAAGTCTCAGATAATAACAGAATATCAACATGGGAGAAGAACGAACATACTTCTTTTAAAGCAGTATCCGGTAACTTCTATAACCTCGTTTTATGAAGATTCAACGGGTAAATTTTCAGGCAATGAGACTTTAATAGATCCATCTGAATACACAATCGGAGAGGATAGCAACAGCCTAATTTATGTTAATAGGTTTTTTCCATCTGGCTATGGAAACTTAAAAGTAGTTTATGTTGCGGGATTTAATGTTGTTCCTAGCGATATTCAAAACGGTTGTCTGTGGCTTGTAACTTACTATCACAAGATAAGAGAAAGCGGCGATATTGGAAGACCAAGCAAAGGTAAGGGAGATGAATCTACAAGTATCCTTCAGGAAGCTCCACAAGAAGTTAAGAACATGATTAACAGACACAGAAGGGTAGATGTTCCCTTATCGAATGCGATGGCAAGAAACGGCTAAATAGAGGCAAATTATGGCTTTAGAGACTTTAAAAGATGT
>CAZPSY010000005.1:0-20259 GCA_964589295.1 uncultured Ignavibacteriaceae bacterium | reverse complement strand
CCTTCGGGTCTGCTTAATTAGGCCCGGAGGTATTTTTTTAAACAGAAAATTAAAACTGATATTAAGGGATAATTTTATTTAAAGATAGAGAGGAGAGAATCAATCAGATGGTGATGAAAGCTTTAAGGTAAAACTAAAGCAGGAGCCCTTTCCAATCTCACTTGAAACCTTTATAGCGCTTCCATGCTTTTCAACAATTTCCTTGCACAGTAGTAATCCGAGTCCTGTTCCTTTCTCTTTATTAGTTCCTATTGAGGAAATATTCTCATCAATTCTAAAAAGTTTAGAGATTTTATCTTCGTTAATTCCTACGCCCGAATCAATCACTTTTACTTCAACTTTTTCATCATTTATTTTGCTGCACGAAATATAAATGCTTCCCCCTTTATGAGTAAACTTTATAGCGTTAGAAATAAGATTTTGCATAAGTGATCTTATCATTGCCCTGTCGCCATAAATCATAAAACAATCGGTGATAAATTTATCGATTGATATAGATTTAAGCTGAGCCGTTTGATGAAGAACTGAAATAACCTCTTCTAAAAGTTCTTTAAAATCAATTACCTCAGGTTGAAAGGTCATTTTCCCTGATTGGATGCGGCTCCACTCCAGCAGGTTTTCAATTAGGGTGTAAAGATTTGACGTAGAGCTGTAAAGCTCGTCAAGGTAAGCTTTAGTTTCATCCGGCCGAAGATCCTCGTATTCACTTTTAAGGATGTCAGTTAATCCCATTAATCCGTAGAAGGGACTTCTAAGATCATGTGCAATAATTGAAAAGAATTTATCTTTACTCTTGTTCAGTTCATGCAGTTCCTCAGAATATCTCTTCAGTTCATCTTCATCCTTCTTTTTACTTATAGCCGAAGCTATCTGTTCTGATACATAAATAAGAACTTGTTTTTCTTCTTCACCATAAGTGACTTTATCGTTGTAATCTTGAACTACAATGACTCCAATTGTTTTTTTCTTAACTATAAGTGAAACACCTAACCAAATTTCTGCCGGCTGTCCCATCAGATCGGTTTCGCCCATTGCTCTCAATTCAAGGTCTTTCTGGGCATCGATGAGCATATCCTGCCCGGAGCGAAGAATATATTCGGTTAAACCTCTTCCAAGTTTTCGCGGTTCCGGTTTTGAATCACATTCATCAACAAAGTAAGGAAATGAGATAAGCTGTGTAGATTCATCATACAGTGCTATATAAAAATTGTCTGCCTTCATCAATCCAGCAATAATTTGATGAATTTCTTCATACAATTCGTTGATATCATTTATTGTGTTAACAGATTCTGAAATTTTATATAAGGCACGCTGGATTTTTTGGGTTTTATCCTGTTGTGTAATATCATTTACAAGGGAGGAAACCCCTATTACTTCACCATTGTCATTTATAAGGGGAGTGTTGTACCAATCACATAAAATCTGCTTTCCCTCTTTGGTAATATTCAAGTTTGTACTCCTTGTACCTCCTTCACGATTTAACAGTTCGTGCCAAACTTGTTCAATTGTCTCCTTAGCATTTTCGGCTAGGAGAAGATCATTACCTTTTATTCCAGTAGCTTCTTCTGCCGAGTAACCGAATATTTTTTCGGCAGCAGGGTTCCACCTGATTACTGTAAAATCTTTATCCCATTCTATAATTCCTAAAGGTGTCTGATCGAAGTGTAATTTAAGACGTAGCTGGTCATTGATGGGAATGTTCGCTTTTAAGTCAGATTTCACCAAATTTTGTTCAGTGCTATGTAAGGAGTCAGACTCGCTTGTATTTTCTGTTTCGGAAATCAATTATTCGAGCTAATGCTTAATAAAATATAATTATCTGCTTCCCCCAGCTGGCATGAATATAATATTCATAAATTTAATAACCATAACAGTGCCAAATGAGTGCTAATTAAAAAAGTGCCAATTGAAGACATTCTTAAAAAATGGGTCTGCTTTGCAAAGAAAAATTGTAATTTTTACTTGTTTCCTGCCTTTTTATTCGTAAATCCTTTATATATATTTGCATTTTAAATTTTCAAAAAAGATGGGAAAAATGGTGGATTTAAAGGAATTGAACGTGGATCAGAGAAAAGCAGTTGAATTTATCACTGGTGCGCAAATGATAATAGCAGGTGCAGGGTCGGGTAAAACTAGGGTTCTTACCTATAAAATTGCTTACCTTCTAACTAAAGGTTACAAATCGGAAGAAATTTTGGCGCTTACCTTCACAAATAAAGCCGCCAATGAGATGAAGGAAAGAATAAAAGAGCTTGTTGGAAAGAAAGCAAACAGCATTTGGATGGGCACTTTTCATTCAATTTTTGCTCATATTTTAAGAATTGAAGCAAAGAATATTGATTACAAGAGTAACTTTTCAATCTACGACACAGAAGATTCCCTTTCGTTGGTAGGTAATATTACCACTGCCCTGAATATTGATATTGAAGGCGTTACCAATAACTCTATCAGGCACAGGATAAGTTTTCTTAAAAACCATATGATTTCTCCTAAAAAATACAGGAAGGATCATGCCGGTTCATTTATTGAAGAAAAAATTGCAGATGTTTACGTAGAATACCAGAAGCGATTGGTAGCAAACAATGCAATGGATTTTGAGGACCTGCTGCTTAAACCGATAGATCTTTTTAATTCCAACGCAAAAATTCTTGAAAAATATAAGAAGAAATTTGCATATTTACTTGTAGATGAATTCCAGGATACAAACAAAGCACAGTACGAACTTATCAAGCTGCTTGTTTCAAGGAACTGTAAAATATCGGTTGTTGGAGATGATGCACAGAGCATTTACAGCTGGCGTGGTGCTAACTTAAGTAACATGCTCGATTTTGAAAAGGATTTTAAAAAACATAAAATTTTCCGGTTGGAACAAAACTATCGTTCTACAAAAATGATCCTGGAAGCTGCCGGGTCTGTAATTAAAAATAACAAAAAACAGATTATTAAAACTTTATGGACACAGAATAACGACGGCGAGCAGTTAACTTTAATTAAATGTGCCGATGAAAAAGATGAAGCTTACCAGATTGCTAAATACCTTAAAAAAGAGATAAGCAAAAAGAAATTATCCCATAAAGATTTTGCGATTTTATATAGAACCAATGCACAATCCCGGGCTTTGGAAGATGTTTTTAGAAGAGAAAAAATTCCATACACTATTATCGGCGGGGTTGAATTTTACAGGCGGAAAGAAGTTAAGGATGTTGTTGCCTACCTCCGGGTTTTATCAAATCAGAATGATGAGGAAAGTTTACTTAGAATAATGAATTTTCCCCAGCGTGGAATTGGTAACACTACAGTAAACAGGATGATAGGCTTTGCACGCAAACACGATATTACGCTTTACCAAACTATGGCAAGGGTTTTTGAAGTTATAGATATTAAGGAACGAATCCAGAAAAATGTTAAAGGATTCCGTCTCCTGCTGGAAAAATATATTGATCTTAAAGATAAACTTTCAGTTAGCGAACTTACACGTGCACTTGTTGATGAGCTTGGATTGATAAAGATGTTCAAATCAGAGAACACACCCGAATCAAAAAACAGGTTGGAAAATATAAATGAATTGCTTTCTGCACTGAGTGAATTTTCTGATTCGAATAAAGATGCTAAGCTGGATCAATTTTTAGAAGATGTTTCTCTCGTTGCTGGTATTGATATGTACGAGAATGAAAAAAATGCGGTTACGCTCCTTACTTTGCACAGTGCAAAAGGACTTGAGTTTCCAATCGTTTTTATATCGGGATGCGAAGAAGATATATTTCCAATAGCAAACCGCTTCAATACCGATGCTTCGGTTGAAGAGGAAAGAAGATTGTTTTATGTTGGTGTAACCCGTGCAGAAAACAAAGTATTTCTTTCGCATGCACGTTCGCGTTACAGGTTTGGCGAAGTTGCTTACCAGAGCCGTTCAAGGTTTATTGATGAACTGGATCCATCTACATTATTTGAGGTAAACGGCGGTATAGGCAGAAAGGCAAACAGGAAAACTAAAAAAGAAGTATATTACGAATACTTCGATTCTGTTGATTATGAAGATTTTGACCAGGAAAATAAAACAGTTAGAATTGGAAGCCGTGTAATGCACGAAAAATTTGGACTTGGAAAAGTGGTTGATGTTGTTGGTTCGGGAGATATGGTAAAAGCTACCGTGGCATTTGAAAACAACAATGTTAAACAGTTGATGCTTAAATTTGCCAAACTGAAAATTCTTCATTAATTGGTTCTAGTTCCTGGACTATTGCTTCATATATTTATTCATTTCCGTAATTTCTAAGAGATGATCGTATGTCAATTGCCCCTAAAAAATTAGCAATACTTGTTGGCGGCGGACCCGCCCCTGGTATCAACAGCGTAATTGGTGCAGCTACCATCAGGGCTGCTGTAGAAGGGATTGAAGTAATTGGTATAAAAGATGGCTTTAGATGGATTATGGAAGGAGATATTGCACACTACAAAGAACTTAACATTAATAATGTTAGCAGGATTCATTTCAGAGGTGGGTCATATATCGGCATATCCAGGGCAAATCCTACTAAAGATAAAAAACATCTGGAGAATACTGTTACCTCGCTTCTCCGTCTTAATGTTGATAAGTTAATTACAATTGGGGGTGATGATACAGCTTTTAGTGCGTTAAAAGTTAACGAGATGGCAGCAGGCAGAATTAAAGTTGTACACGTTCCAAAAACTATTGATAATGACCTCGATTTGCCTCACGGTATTCCCACCTTTGGATTCCAAACAGCAAGACATATTGGTGTAGATATTGTTAAAAATCTGATGGTTGATGCACAAACTACTTCGCGTTGGTATTTTGTTGTTTCGATGGGAAGAAAAGCGGGGCACTTAGCTTTGGGTATTGGAAAAGCAACTGGCGCAACCTTAACACTTATTCCCGAGGAATTTCCCGATCATAACCTGGGGCTCTCTCATATTGCTGATGTATTAGTTGGAGCAATAATTAAACGGCTAAGTTATGGCAGGTCAGATGGGGTTGCAATACTTGCTGAAGGTTTGGTTGAAAAATTAAGTGAGAAGGACCTGGAACTTTTAGTTGATGTAGAAAGAGACGCACATGATAACATCCGGATTGCAGAGGTAAACTTTGGCGAAATCCTTAAGATGAAAGTACAGGAACGATTAAAAGAGTTTGGAATTAAAACAAGCATTGTTGCCAAAAATATTGGTTATGAGTTAAGATGTGCCGACCCGATCCCTTTCGATATGGAATATACAAGGGACCTTGGATTTTCCGCAGCACAGTTTATTCTTAATGACGGGAGCGGGGCGATGGTTTCAATTCAAAATGGTTATTTTGTTCCGCTTTACTTTGACGATATTCTTGATCCGGCTACTCAGAGAACCCGCGTAAGAATGGTTGACCCTGGTTCCGAGGTTTTTTACATAGCAAGGAGATATATGCTCCGGCTTAACAAGTCAGACTTTGATGACCCACACGAATTAGCAAAACTTGCTGCAACAACTGGTATATCGATAGATGATTTCAAAAAAACATTTTATTACTTAATAGAAAATGATATGCTTTACTACCATCTTCAAAAAGGTACAATTAAATTAGCCGGTGCAGAAAGTAATACCGGATATAAATCATTGCCTGGCTCTGTTATTGATGATTTAGGAGATGTGACTCCCAAGTAAACCATACTAATAATTAAGCTAACCGTTAGATACGGATTATTTCTTCTTATACACTTTGTGTTTAATCGAGAAGTACTTCTTTGTCATCTTTTTAAGAACTCCTGAGAGTAAAATAATTGCAAGAAGATTTGGGAATGTCATAAAACCAAGTGCTGCATCGCCAAATGCCCACACAGCTTCCAGTTCGGCAATTGCACCAATAAACACAAAAAGTACAAACACCCATTTGTAAGGAAGAATAGCTTTTTTCCCAAATAAATAGTTAGCAGAACGGTCGCCATAAAATGACCAGCTTATAGCAGTTGAAACCGCAAATAAAAGAACTGAAACAGTTACGATCTTATCACCGTAACTTGTAAGCCAGCTTAATCCTTCTTTAAAAGCGAATGATGTTAACAGACTGCTATTAAGCAATTCGCCTGTAAAATCCGGGTTTATTCTTGTAACAAAAAATTGAGTATGGTGCCACGCGTTGGTTACTATTATTACTAACCCGGTTAAGGTACAAATAATAATTGTATCGATAAAAGGTCCCAACATTGCAACCGATCCTTCGCGAACAGCAAACTTTGTTTTTGCAGTTGAGTGTGCAATAGCTGCACTTCCTTGTCCTGCTTCATTTGAATAGAGACCTCTCTTCACACCCCATAACATAGTGTTCATTATAACTAAAAATGTGCCGCTGCCAACTCCTGCAATTTCTGCTGGCGGATTAAAAGCCATTTCAAATATTAGCCCGAAACTGTTTCCAACTTCTGCATAATTAAAAAGAATAATTAAGAAAGCAGATACTACATAAATTATTGCCATTATCGGTGCAAGGAATCCTGTTACTCTTCCTATTCTTTTTATTCCACCTATAATAACCACCCCAACTATTGCAGCTAAAATAATTCCGTTTAAAACCTGCTGAACCGAAACCTGGAAGCTTCCTAAGATTGTATGTTTTAAAGTTAAAAAGTGATTTGCTCCAAGCAATTGAACTGTTTCAGAATAAACCTGGTCGGATACTGTAAATGATTGAATAGCATTACCCGTTGCGAACGAACAAATTATAGCAAAGCAGGCAAATGCAACAGCAAGCCATCGCCAGTTTTCGCCAAGTCCTCTTTCTATGGTGTACATAGGTCCCCCGGCTGTATGCCCTTCTTCATCCAGTTCCCTGTATTCGACCGCAAGAGTTGCTTCGGCGTACTTTAGTGTTGTACCAAAAAATGCTGTAATCCACATCCAGAAAATTGCTCCGGGTCCGCCGTAATAAATTGCTGTAGCCACACCTGCAATATTTCCAATTCCCACTGTTGCAGAAAGAGCAGTTGTAAGCGCCCTAAAGTGATTAAGATCTCCCTCATCTTCAGGGTTATCATACTTACCCATTGTAACTTTTATACCATGCCAGAAGTAACGGATCTGCGGCAGTGATAATTTTATTGTAACAAATATTCCTGTACCAACAAGCACAACAATCATTAAAGGAATTATACCAAGTGGAAGATCCTCAGTAGGAAATGATTTGAAAAATTCAAAGTTACCTGGGAAGGACCATACTGAATCGAAGAATGCAATTCCGCCCACTATTAGAACAACAATAATTATTGCAAAGGTTATTATTCCGGCTGTACTTTTCTTCATTTACTTATTGTTTCCAGGTTTTGTTGTCAAAAAATAGTATATCTCTTTAGTGATTATTCAAAGAGGGCTATAATTTTGTCTAAAATACCTATTGATTGAAGTAGAACTACGAAAATTAAAATGGGTGCAAAGTATTTTAAAAATATTTTCCAGAATGCAATCATCCATGGATAATCATCAAATAATTTTTCAGCACCTTCTTTAACATTTATAATAACTTTATCAAACCCCCAAACCCAACCCACAAATATGGCAATCAACATACCTCCTAAAGGAAGGATAACATTGGATGCTGTGAAATCTACTAAATCAAAAAAGTTTAATCCGAAAATCTTAAAATCGGCTAGAACGTTATATGAAAGCGCACTCGGTACACCGAGCAAAAATATAAACCCTGCAAGAACTGTAACTGCTGTATGCCTGTTCCATTTTCTTTCATCCACAAAATAAGATACAACAACCTGGAGCAGTGAAATTGATGAAGTTAATGCAGCAATTGTTAGCAGAACGAAAAAGAGAATGGAAAAAATATATCCACCAGGCATCTTTATAAAAACAGATGGGAGCGTGTGGAAAATCAATCCCGGTCCTGCAGCGGGATCTAATCCAACTGCAAAAACAGAAGTGAAAATCGCTACACCTGCAATAAGGGCAATTGCAGTATCTAGAATCACTATTTGCAAAGCAGAATTTGGGATACTGTCTTTTTTAGACATATAACTACCGTATGTTAGCATCGCGCCCATTCCTAAACTGAGAGTAAAAAATGCATGACCCAGTGCAATTAAAACTGATTGTGCATCAATTTTACTCCAATCTGGGTTCCATAAAAAATCCATTCCTTCTGATGCCCCATCAAGGGTTATCCCCCGGATCATTAATATGATTAAAAGCAGAAGAAGAATAGGCATCATTATTTTACTTCCACGCTCAATTCCTTTTTGAATTCCTGCATAAACAATAACCATTGTTAAAATCATAAAAAAAGAAAAGTAGCCGAGTATCCAATAAATATTGCCTACAAGCATATTAAAGTGATCGGATGCTGAAGTCGGTTCAGTAAAACTGTTAAAGTTACCTAGTATAGATTCAACAATGTAGCCCACTGCAATTCCGGCAATTACTGCATAGAAGGATAAAATTAAAAATCCGCCAACTACCCCCATTCCGCCAACACTTGCCCATAATTTGGAATTGCTTAATTTATAAAATGCACCCACGGGGTCTCTTTGAGTAGTTCTGCCTATAAGTATTTCTGCAATTAGAACAGGAAGACCAATTATTGCGATGCATATTAAGTAAACTATAATGAATGAAGCGCCACCGTTTTCCCCAGCAATGTAAGGGAACTTCCAGATGTTGCCCAGCCCAATTGCTGAGCCTGCGGCTGCAAGTATAAATCCTGTTTTCGACCCCCATTTTTCTCTTTTCTCTTCCATTTACATTTCCAATCCGGGTTTATTCTGGTTTATTTGCGTTTATTTTTTGCTTTGGAATATGAAAACATTAAACTTTATATTCAAATAAAATTTTTTCCGGAAAGAAGGCACACAGCATTTGTGTTATTGATTTGCATAAACGCAGGTCTATTTCCGGAATTAAAAATAAAATAATATTACTCAATATTTAAAATGAATCTAACTTTTTATCCTTATACCCTCAAGTTAAAACACAAGTTTGTTTTATCAAAATATTCTCACACATCAACCTTAATTGTTCTTAAGGATATTTAATGAAACATGATGATAATTATGAATGGACAAATCAGCCTCCCAAAGGGTACGGAATTGGGATTGTGAAAAAATCAGGGTACGATTTATCCCAGATCACATCTTGAAAAAATTGATTTAATATTCTAAATATTTTCACTAAATTTGCACCAAAATTTGCTAAACAGAAGGAATTAACTATGGCTAAGAATTTTGTATCAAATAAAGATGAAACTGTAAGAATGTTTAAAAGTGATTTTATGGAAATGTTTTCAAGAGTTCATTTTACTGTGCCTCTTTACATTTATATTCCTATAATTGGTTATCTGCTTTATCGTTCCATTGCAATTTATTCTTTATCATTTTCTTACATAGTCGGTTTGCTGGCAGCCGGAATTTTTTTGTGGACTTTTTCAGAGTATATGCTGCACAGGTTTATTTTTCATATTTCTGTGAAGACAGACTTTGGAAAAAGAATAAAATTTATTTTTCATGGTGTGCATCACGATTATCCAAGTGACAGTAAAAGATTAGTTATGCCGCCTTCAATCAGTATACCTTTAGCGGTAATTTTCTTTCTACTTTTCTGGCTTATTTTTGGTTATGTATATATGCTTCCGTTCTTTGGCGGATTTTTAATTGGCTACCTCTTTTATGATATGACACACTATGCTATTCATCATTTTAATTTACATAACAAGTTCTTGCTTAAGATTAAAAATCATCATATTCGTCATCACTTTAAAGATGAAGATAGAGGTTACGGTGTAAGTTCACCATTTTGGGATGTTGTTTTCAGAACCAGGTTTGAAGAGGAAGGCAGATAGAGACGGCGGATTTAAATTTCAACCTTACTCGTTTTAAAAACTTTCTAGTAAAGATAGTTGCTTCTGTTCAACCATTAATTCGGGTAGATTAGTGCAACTTTTTATAGTAATGTGATACGGAAAATCCATCCATGAAAATACTTGATTAACCATAATAATTTATAGCTTAACAGGGCAGCTTCCCGATAAATATAATAGTTTGGTTATATAAAAAATCTTTCGAAATTTGACTCCAAATGCACTTTCTTGCTGTTACATTATAATACACCGGACATTCGATTGTCTCTCTTTAGTGCAAAAAACAATCCCTATAATGCATTTTAGCTCCTAATAAGTACTTCCATTCGGCATAATATTTGGCAATAAAGAGAAAACTATTCTCAGGGCTATGAAGAAAAAAATTCAACTATTGCCTTCCGGAATCCCGCTTGTTGACAAAGCATGGGGAGGATTTTATAGGGGAGGGTCATATTTACTTGTTGGCGCTCGAAAATCCGGCAAAACAATACTTGCATTGCAATATGCAATGGAATGCGCAATGCGCAATGAGGTTTGTTTGTATTTTACCAGCGTCAGACCGAAGGACTTATTGATTAATGCTGCTTCCATAGATTTCGATTTGCAGCATTACATGAATGAGAACCTTGTGATTGTTGTTAAAGTAACGCCACCTGCAAATATTAATTTGGCTGACAATCCTGATGATTACTTAGTAGAATATATAAAAGATATTGCAGATGTTGTAACAAAGTATCAGCCCTCCATGATCGCCTTCGATGAACTTACTCCCTTTATCGGTTTTAAAAATCTTGATTTACTAAATAAAACTTTTGGTGAATCAAGTGAAGTTGTAGAAGATTTGGGTATAACCAGTCTGTATGTTGCCGGAGAACCTGCTGCTAATGCTTCAAGAAAAGTTGTAGATATTTTAAAGAATTATTGTACCGGAATCATTAACCTGCAAAAAAGGGGTGAGTTCGTTAGCAAATCTGAAACCGGTAAGATGACAATAATTCCCCAGGTTGGACATGCAGAAGGGCAGTTTAGTGCAAATTATTTTATCGAACCTTATAAAGGGGTTTATGTAGATTATAAACCAGCAGTAGTTACTGAACGGGGAATTGAAGGGAATAAAAGATATACGTCAGTTTCTGATCTCGATTTGCCAAAGGATACACTAAGTTTGTCTAGCGTATATTCTTTAAGCGATTTTGAACTTATCTTAAATAACCAGGTTGCATTCTATAAAAGTACCGGCCAGGACTTTACATTGTTTTCCATCTGCTTAGATGAAAGTGCAAAAAGATCTAAACTGCTTAATATGAACCAGCTGCAGAATGCGGTAAGACTTTCAACTGATAAAAAAGACAAGATGTGCGTTGTTGGAAATAAAGTTATTGTACTATTCACTCATGAAGAAAACAAGAATATTAATACCCTCCTTGCAGAGATAAAAAATAATCTTCCAAATAATGATCCTGAATATTTAAATACCATAGTTAAACATCTATCCGTTTATTCGCTTAAAGTAGATCCCGATATTCGGAATGCGGAGGATATGTTCGGGCAATTATCTTTAGATGACTCATCGGAGAAGAATAACCCCGGTATTTCATAAAAAGTGAAACATCATGAAATCCGTAGCTATCGTTTCTGTTGTAATTCTCTTTGCTTTTAATCTTTTTGCGCAGCAACCCACCGATAGACTAAAAACCGAAGCAGTAGAACAGATGAAATATGGCAGGTACGGCGAGGCAATCGATCTGCTTAACCGATTTATTTCTGCCGAACCACAAAATCCCGAAGGTTACAACTTAAGGGGCTTATGTTACGAACAGCGTAAACGATATGAAATGGCTGTTTACGATTTCAGATCTGCACTAAAACTAAATCCAAAGAATATTGATTTTAATTCCAACCTGCAAAGAGCAATTGATGCCTGGAATGCTCTGCTGCTTAATAACATAATAGGTTATAAACGAGAAATTGCAATAAATCCGGCAACAGCGATAAATTATCTTGAAATAGGAAAATGTTATAAGAATTTAGGAGAGTGGAAGAAGGCAGAGGATTGGTATGATGAGTATTTGAAAAGGGAAGAAGCTTCAGCCGATGAAATTATTCGTTACTCAGAGATACTTGCAAAAAATAATCATATCTCTAAGGGTGACCCAATATTAAAAAGATATACAGAAAAATATCCTGATGATCATCGACTTTGGTCGCGCTATGGTTATTTTACAATGTGGCTTGGTAAAAAACAGGTTGCCTTAAAAGCATTCGAAACTGCTTTGGAATTAAGACCCTACTTTAAAGAAGCGTTAGATGGTTATGATCTGGTTAGAGGTAAAGGATACATATATACTGTAAACGATACAACCAGCAGATTTAATTATGGCTTACCTATTAAGAAAAAATACAAAGAATACCCGATAGATAAATATTATAGGGTCTTAAAATCGAATCCTGAAGATTTTAATACACGTTATTTGCTCATTTCGGAATTGTTAAAAAATAACCGGCACCAGGAAGCATTCGATCAGATAAATTTATTCTTACAAACAAAAACTGATGATAAAAATTATAGTGATTTGAGAGATAAGATTCTTGCTGAGCAGGAGAAATATTTCTCTGCAAAAATTGTTGAACTGGAGAATAAACTTCAATCAAATACTGATGATGGAAAAACACTCCTAGAACTTGCAAAGTATTTATCATACCAGAAAGAGTATAGTAAAGCGCGTAGATTACTGCAAGCATATGTAAATCGTTTTCCCGGTGATGATGCGGTTAGATATCAATATGCATTAATAAGTTCCTGGAACAAAGATCTTCTTACAGCAAAGGAACAAGTTGGTATTTTAGTAAATCGTTCGCCGGAAAATAGTAATTATAACCTTTTATTCGCACAGCTTTCAGTGTGGATGAATGAAGATTTAAATGCAGCAGAAAATTCTTTAAACAAAGTATTAAAGAATGATCCTGATAATTTCCAGGCACTGCTTACTCTGGCTTCTCTTTATTTTCAGCAAAACAAACTCGCAAATGCACAAACTCTTCTAAACAAAACCAGTTTATTACAGCCATTAAATTCTGATATCAAAAAACTGCAATATTCTATTGATCTTCAAAAAGAAAGGAATGATGCTGCACAACTTTATAACATTCTGCAAGTGGCAAGAGAGAGTGTTTTTAATAAAAATTGTGATGATGCAATTTACTACTACAACGAATATTTATTAAACCTTAAAGCTGATAGAAGCGTTTTGAAGGAACTGGCTGAAGCATACATTTGTAAAAACGATTATTTAAGTGCGATAGAAATTTATAATGAACTGTTATTGAACAATCCGGATGATTATAATTTACTGAAGCAGCGAGCAAAAGTATATTATTGGAGTGGAGACTATTACAATGCTAATAAAGAATTTAATAAGCTTACTTTTATTGATCCTGATGATGCGGAAGCAAAATTATTTTTGGGTGATTCCTTTTTTGCTTTACGCGAATATGAAAATGCGCGAAAAGTTTATGAAGAGTTGTTAAGCATCTCGCCTACTTCTCACATTCTTCAAACAAGGATGAGCTGGTTTGGCGGAATGGGTTCATCGGGCTTTACAACAGGAACATTTCCAACATACCTGCTGCTATCGCCGGAAGGAAATTATTTTTCAGATAATTTAGATTTTCTTTATTCAACTTACGGATTGAAGTTTGATTTTGGCGTTACAGATAAAATTGGTTTAGGGGTAAGCGGTTATGGCGGAGTTCTTGCTTCCGATTCGGTTACAAATAATATTTCAATTATAAAAGGAAATGTTTATGTAAAAATCAGTCCAATTGTTTCGGCAACTGCAGGATTAGGAACAACCTTTTTCCCCAATAATGTAAAGCGGCTTCTTGCCGAAGTATCTTTACGTGCTGAAAAAGAGAAAAGATATTCCTTCCTGATAAATTTTCAATCGATGGATGCTGCACAGCTTCTTTATTCCCCGTTTTTAGTTGATAAAAGATTGAACGCTAACATGCTTCTGCTGCAGGGAGATTATTTAACCAAAAATGATTGGAAGTTTTCGGGAGTTTATGCATTTACAAATGTTTCCAATGAGAATAACAGTAACCGGCTGCAGCTTAGGTTAGGTAAAATATTTAGAAAAACTTTTAGCTTAGGTTACGAATATTATTACTATATTTTCAAAGATCAGAGTCCTCTCTACTGGTCTCCGCAAAATTATGATTCTCATAGTTTATGGGCTGATTGGATACTTGCAGATGATGAGGAAGCATATACAATTATTGGTGGAAGAGTTGGATATATTCCATCAGAAGAGTTTATCCTGAGAGAGTTCTACGGACTCCTTAGATACAGAGTTACGGAGACTTTTTCATTGCAAGGTAGATTGACATTTTCAACAACCATTCAATCTGAAAGAGGGTATAGTTCCACTTCATTTGGTTTGGCAGCATTCTGGAATTTATAGAGCACTGAGCTGAAAGTAGATTGTTAAAATTCTTTCGAAAATGAGTATTGTTTTATAATGATACACCATTTTTGCATTATCTGAGATTGTTTAATAATAGCAATCAAAAAAATGTTAATATAGAAAAAAACAAAAGCTTTTGGTGGCATTAAAATTGACTTTTTCATTGGATAATCCTGTCATCTAAAATGAATTATAAACAAAAGATTAAGAAATCAACCTTCAAAATTGATAGCAGTTCTTCAATTCCTGCGTCCGAGGGAAAAGAATGGAAATTTTTAAGGAGAATTCTTATTAGCGGAATCTTCTCGCTTATTCTTATTTTTATCATCCTGTATACACTTCCAAAAACAGTATTAAGCACATCATCTTTAATTGAATATTCTATAATAGTTGCTCTGGTAATTTTCCTGTTCATTTTGTTGTTACGCTATTTCGGGATTTTAATTTTAGCTTACTTCTACCTTAGCGAGTACACATTTAAATCAACAAACGGGTTTAAACCTTTTGTATCAATTATAATTCCTGTTTACAACGAAGCAAAAATGATTCAAAAATCTGTTGCTTCATTACTTAATCTGAATTATGCTGATTATGAAATAATAATTGTAAACGATGGTTCAACTGATGATACTAAACAAGTTGCGGAAACTCTTGTTGGTTACCAGAAAGGGAAGCATTCAGAAATTAAAGTATCACTTGTAAACAAAATGAACGGTGGGAAAGCAACTGCATTAAATGCGGGTATACAGATTTCAAAAGCAGATTTTATTCTTTGCATGGATGGTGATTCTCAATTATCGCCAGATTCTTTAAAGTTAGCTGTCCGTCATTTTGCCAATCCAAAAATTGGCGCCGTTGCGGGTAATGTAAAAGTGCTTAACCGCGGAAAATTTATTACAGATCTTCAGGCGCTTGAATATATTGAAGGACTGAACATGGCAAGAAGTGCGCAAAGTTTTGCACGGCTTGTAAATATTATTCCCGGACCGATTGGTCTTTTCCGAAAAGAAGCGTTAGAGAAAGCCGGTTATTATGCAGATGATACTTTTGCAGAGGACGCTGATTTAACTCTAAGAATACTTGCCGGCGGATGGAAAATTTATTACGAACCAAAATCAATTTCATACACTGAAGCCCCGGAAAATATTCAACAATTGCTTAAACAAAGATACAGGTGGACAAGAGGAATAATACAGTCTATTAGAAAACACAAAAAGTTAATGCTTAATCCAACAATTAACTTTGGTGATACTTTTACTCTGTGGGCAATGTTTTACGAAGCTTTAATTTGGCCGCCGATGAATATTGCAGCACACCTGTTTTTTATTGTTGCTGCACTTGCGTTTGGCTTTACTTCTCTTATCTTTTTCTGGTGGGCGGGGCTCGCTTTGTTAGATCTTATTACTGCACTTTATTGCGTTGCAGCAGAGAAAGAAGAATTCCGTCTTGTAAGCTATGCTATTATTTATAGGATGGTATTCATATTGATAATTGATATTTGTAAAGCTATGTCTACCGTTGAAGAATTTCTTGGTGTAAAAATGAAATGGGGAAAGTTAGAACGAATAGGAAACTGAAAATTTTTAAATCCTAATTATGTGAGGGCATAAATGGAACTGATTCCGATATTATCTACAATTATTTTGGTTGCTACAATCAGCACATTTATACTGGCTGTTGGTGCATATATTCTGTATAAAATTCGTGAAAGCAAATACCAGCAAGCACCTGCGTCTGCTCCGGAAATGCAGCATGCAGAATTAGTAGAACCGGAAGAATTGCCACGGGAAAAAATTTATGTTGAAGGTATTGTAAAACCGGTTACCCGTGTGGTTAAACCGGAAGTAAGATATCGTCCCGTTAAGCAAACAGAGACCTCTTTTTCACCACAATATGTGCCTAGGACAGAAAGAGAGCCGGTTAGAAAAACGCAGGTGGAACATGGAATCGTTCCCGAAGTACCGGATTCCAGGTTCCTTAAATATACTAACGAAGGATATGTTGCCCCCGAAGAGGATATAGATAGCGGAGAAATCAAGTGGCGGTAGATCGGAATAGACAATATAAATCTAACCTGGTGGCTATATTATTCTCAGGAATAATTGTAGTCGGGCTGGCTTTACTTGTTTACCTGTTTGTTCTCAAATCAGTTTATGGCAGGTTTAGCACTGCTGATATGATGCCGAACTTTGATGTATTGAAGAATTTTATTTTTGGAAGCGATACAAAGGTAGCAATTCTTTATTCCGATTATACAAAAAATATGATGCCCGATGGCAGCAGCTGGCTTGAAGATAATGTTGAAACATGGAAAAAATTTCTTGATAACATTGATCTTGAGTATAATATTATTAACGATGAAGCTATCGAAAAAAACCTGCATAATGATTATGAATTAATTATCCTGCCCGGTTCTAAATCTTTAAGCGATAGAGAAATAATCAATATAAAAAAATTTTTAATTGATGGCGGCAGCATTTTTGCTACCAGTGGTACAGCATCTTATTCGGATGCAGGTAAGTGGAGAGGATGGGATTTTTTCTCGGAAGTGTTTGGGGTAAAATATTCTAAAGAAATTGGAAATGAAGACCGAACAAGAATTCATACTTTAAGGGGCGGGCTTCCAATCACTGCAAATATTCCAACAGGATTTCCATTAAGAGTTGCTACGTGGGATAGACCGCTTGCAGTTGAAGTACTGGATCCGCGAACAACCCAGGTTAGTTTTTGGTACAACTACCAGTTGGAGGACGGGCTTGTGCGTGAAGGGATTAAGAAAAGTGCAGGAATTGCTTACGGTACATACGGCGAAGGCAGATTTGTATGGATGGGTTTCGAAATAAATTCAATTATTGGTAGCCAGGATGATTACATCTTCTTTGATAGGTTTTTTAATAACTCTATTAACTGGCTTTCCTTCGGACCCATAGCTTACATAAGGGACTGGCCTGCAGGAGTTGATGCGGCGGCAGTTATATTACCATCATTAACAAAAGATGCAGCCAATATCACAAATCTTTTACCCGTGCTGGAGAAGGAAAAGCTGCAGGCGACTTTCTTCGTTAATCCATCACAAAGTGCGAATTATAAAAACCTGGTAAAACAAGTTAGCCGGTATGGTGAAATTGCATCCCTGGTTGATGTAGGCTATATGAACTCAGTTGAAGATAAATTTAATAAGCTATATGATTATAAAAACCAATTACAAAATCTTAAAGCTGCAAAAGACTGGATTGAAAATATAACCAACAAACCTGTGCAGGGAATTCTTCCTTTTTACGGGTTATATGATAACAATACAATTAACGCTGTAATTGAATCGGGTTATGCTTATATCTTAACAGATTCGCTTACCGATAGGTCTGTTCCTAAAACAGTTATAAGAGGTGAGAACAGGATTGTTTCGCTTACTAAAACTGCGCGCGATGATTACGAGATCATCCGTGATTTTGGATTAACGTCTCCTGAATTCCAGTTTTATTCTTACCAGGAAGATCTGGATAGAATACTTTTTGAAGGAGGACTCTATCTTTTTAAAATGCACACTGAATTCCAGTGCAGACCAGAGAACATACCCGTTATACAAAATGTTATAAAGGAATTAAAGCAAAAAAAATTCTGGATTACCACTGCGAGCGAAATCCAGAAATGGTATGAAAAGAAAGAATATGTTGAAATAAGAACGAAAAAAAGTGGAAAAACAAGAGTAACCGTTACTGTAACAAATCCCGGGAAAGAAATTATCGATGATCTTGTGCTTGATATAGATCTTAATGATAATGCTGAGAAAATATCAATCGATACAGAAATTATCGGTACTAAACTAGCAAAGTTTAAACATGTGGTAAAATCAAGATTTTTGAATCTTCAGATCGATGATCTTGAACCGGGTGAATCGAGAACATATTATATCGATTATGATAAAGTTAGCAGTTAGTTAATTAAAAAATTTATGAGCTCAAGAATTAAAAATAAAATATACAGATCAAATTTATCTTACCTGATTGCTCTGCTTGCAATTAGTTTGATTTCCTCTTTGTATCCTAAGGATTTAGATAATATTAAAATTGGATTAGTTCATTCTTCGCTTACGAAAAATCTTTTACACGATGAAGATAAGAATTTTTATCCAATACAAGCTTGGGAACTATTTTTCCTTAACCAAAAAATAAGCTATGAAGTTTTTGATGATGAAGGGCTAGATGATTACGATTTTGATGAAGTTGATGTTCTTATCTTACCCTCAATAGAAGTTTTATCTAACGATGGATTTGAAAATCTGCAGAATTTTTTGGATGAGGGAAAAGGATTATTTATTCTTGGAAAATTAGGTGTAAAAGATGATGTTGGAAACAACAGGCAAATAGATGTACTGCAAAGTTTATCTGGCATCCAGGTTAGTGAATTTTTAGATAGAACTACAATTGCAAAGAAACATATTCTTTATGCAAATAATTTTCTAACATATAACCTGCAAATCAATACCAGTCTCATATTGATGAATAATTTCCCACTGCTTTATACAGAAAACGCTTCAAGAAAAATTATGAATCTGGGTGAATATACAAATTCTTATAAAGATCAAATTATTAGTAAATCAGGAATTGTAAAGATTGAAAACGAAAAAGGGCGGATGCTTTGGTTTGGCTTTCAACTCTCTCAAATATCAGTTGATGATGATGAGAAGGAAGCATTACAAAAAGTAATATTTAATAGTATCGTATGGTTGGCGGGAAAGCCCATTGCGTGGGTAAATCAATGGCCTGCTGATATTACTTCTGCAATAGTTATAACCAGCATGATAAACAATCCAAACGAAATTACTTTTGAGATGACAGCACCGTTTGGAGTATACTCGATTAGAAAAAATATTTTCCTTTCACCAAACGCGATTGCCACTTTTCCAGTTGAGGTTGATAGACTTAAATCAATTGGAGACATTCACGTTTTATATGATGAGTATGAATATTTAGATCTTTCAGAAAATGAAAGAAATATACTGCTCGAAAATGCTGTTCAGACATTGCGCAATAAAACCAAACAATCACTCTTTGGGATTAAGTATATAAATAGTAATGGACGGCAAGATATAGTTGGAAAAACCGGAAGTAATTTATTTGATTATTTTGTTGGCGAAGACAATTCGATAATTGTTAAAGATAAAAAAAGCAGGTCATCAATCAATAATTATAGAACGATAGTGCCTGCCTTCAATTATCCAACGGAGCAAAATAGCCTTTACAGCATTAATGAATTGAATGATTACAAAAATCAGTTTGATTATGTTCAAAATATTGGGAGTGTTTTACCTGTAATTTATATAAACCAGTTCAGCACTTCAAATGGAAATATGGAATTAGAAATTTTTAAAAAATCATTAAGCTATTTTAGAAGCAACTCAGCCTGGATAGCAACCTATTCAGCTATTGTTGAATGGCTTATTGAAAAAGAAAATATTTCTATTAAAATAGAAAAAATAGGAGAGAAACCGGTTTTAAGAGTAATTATTGAAAACCGGAATAAAGATAAAGTTGCAAACGTTGGGGTTAGGTTAGTCTTACCCCCAAATTATAGGAATCCTTCCGTGGTAAGTCACAACTTTAGCTTAAGATATGATGCGCTAACAAGGAGCTACAATTTGCTGGTTCCATTTTTATTAGCAAATCAATCTACAACAGTTGAGGTACATTATGATAATTAGATTATCATTACAAATATTGCTCTATATCTTCCTTCTGTCGTTTGTTATTTTTTATAGCTGGTAGATAACTTTGCTTATCTGAGCTGGAATTAACGTAGCTGGTTCATTATAGTAGTTATTTCTTTAATGAATAAGGTCGCAGCAGAAGAAAATCCAGTTATAAGAGGGTATTCTAAAACAGATAATGTTAGCCTGCATTAGGTTTTACATTTTATTATGAATTGAGGAGTTTATTATTAATATTT
>CAZPSY010000004.1:15891-23993 GCA_964589295.1 uncultured Ignavibacteriaceae bacterium | reverse complement strand
TTGGCTTATCCAGTAAACTTTATTCCTGTTTATACTATTCATCTTCCTTGCTGCAGGTTGATTGCGGGAATTATAATTATTTGGGTTTTTCCGTTCTGCTTTCATCAAATATAAACTTAAAATTGCTCAAGATAAAATAAGCCGGAACACAGCCGGCTTCTGTTTCTGAACCCAAAACTAAAGAGCTATCGTAAGCAGTAAGGAAATTTTTTTATTAAAGGTTTTATAAAGTGATGGGCGGGTTTATTAAAAGAAAAGTGCGGCTCGTTTATGATTGAACCGCACCCGTTAAATATTAAAGAGAAAGTATATCGTTATAAATTATGAATGCCATAAGGAGCAAAAGAATTATAAGCCCGGTATTCTGGATAGCAATTTTAATCTTAACCGGAATCTCCCTTCTGAAAACAGTTTCGATTATAATTACAAGTAAATGCCCGCCATCTAATACCGGGAAGGGCATAATGTTTATTAGTGCAAGACTTAAACTCAGGATTGCAAGGAAATAGAGAAAGCTTTCAATCCCCACATCTGCAGATTTGGCAGCAAGCTGTGCAATCTTTACAGGTCCGCCAAATGCTTTTCCAAATTCAATATCGCCTGCAAACACTTTTTTAGCAACACTAAATGTAAGGTTGGTTATGTTTGCAATATCAGCACCAGCATAGTAGAAGGATTCAAAAAAATCGTAAGTCTGGAATTTAACTTCTCCCATAAAAATTTCGCCGATTGAAATACCAATCATCCCATCGCTGCCAGGAGTTACGTCAATGTTAATTTCTTTTTCGTTTCTAAGTACTACCAGCGAAAGCTGATTGCCGATATTTGAAGAAACAACTTTTGTTAGCTGCTTTGAACTTGATAAAGAAACATTGTTAATTGAAAGAAATATATCACCCGGTAATATTCCTGCTTCTTTTGCAGGTGAATCAGCGAGAACATCAATCACTGCAGGTTTAAGATTGTCTCTAATAAAAAACTCACCTTCTGTTTCATAATCAGGAATCTTTTCGCGTGCAACAGGTATATTGAATGTTTCACCGTTTCGTTTTACCAGTATGTTAAGATCTTCACCTAAAGTATTAACATACATTTGCGTGGTAAGCGTTTCCCAGTTATAAACCGGTTTATTATTAATCTCAAGGATTTTATCCCCGGGCATAAATCCAGCAATGTAAGCAGGGCTCTCTTCAACAACATAACCAAGCGTGGTGGTTTTGGTAACGGGTTTACCTTTAAAAAAGTTTGCGCCCCAGAATACAAGTAAAGCCAGAAGAAGATTCATAAGAACCCCCGCAGTAATAACAAAAGATTTTTTCCAGAATCCTTTAGAACGGAACTCGTATGGCTGCGGTTCCTTCTTGGCAAATTCCGTATCGAAACTTTCATCTATCATTCCGGCTATTTTAACATAGCCGCCGAGTGGCAGTAAACTTAACCTGTAATCAGTATTTCCCTCACCATCAAAATCTTTAGGCAGTTCGCCAAATTTGAAACCGGTTTTTTTATTCCAGCCAAGAAGTCTTTTACCAAAGCCAATTGCAAAAACATCAACCCTCATGCCGCTTAACTTTGCTGCGGCAAAGTGACCGAATTCATGAATGAAGACTAAAATACCTATCGTTAGAGCAAAATAAATTATATAATCCATTAAAAACCTTTCTAAAAATTAAC
Source organism: uncultured Ignavibacteriaceae bacterium (assembly GCA_964589295.1). Taxonomy (GTDB): domain Bacteria; phylum Bacteroidota; class Ignavibacteria; order Ignavibacteriales; family Ignavibacteriaceae; genus JAZGGS01. The sequence goes on along the minus strand of CAZPSY010000004.1, from coordinate 22,319 downwards.
TTAGCTCTCTCACAAGCTTACGAGTTTGCCTGTCGCACTCAAAAATCGTTCCCAGGTCTGGCGTAACGCTATTCTTAACTTTATCCAGAGCTTTATTTATTAATAATGGGATGTGAGAAAACTTTATTTCCTTATTTAAAAATTTATCTACAGCAACTTCGTTTGCTGCGTTAAGAATGCATGGCGCTGTACCACCTGTATTCAGGGCATCGAATGCCAGTTTGAGACATTCAAATTTTTCTGCATCCGGTTCAAAAAATGTAAGCGACCCGATGTTAGGGAGATTTGTTCTTTCTAAATCGTTTACAACTCTTTCCGGAAATGTTAGTGCATACTGTATCGGCAGCTTCATATCGGGCAAGCCGAGCTGTGCTTTTACAGAACCATCAACAAATTGTACCATCGAATGAATAATTGATTGCGGATGAATTACCACATCAATTTTTTCTGTAGGAAGCTCAAAAAGCCAGCGGGCTTCAATTACCTCTAAACCTTTGTTCATCATTGTTGCAGAATCGATACTGATTTTATTACCCATCTTCCAGTTAGGATGATTCAGCGCTTCATCAACTGTGGCTTTCTCAAAGAAGGATTTTTCCTTATTTAAAAAAGGTCCGCCCGAAGCAGTTAAGATCAACTTTTCAACCTCCTCCAACTTTTCGCCTATCAAACACTGGTAGATCGCACTGTGTTCGGAATCAACAGGGATAATTTCCGAATTGTTTTCCCTGCAGAGATTGGTTACAAACTCTCCAGCTACCACGAGCGTTTCTTTATTTGCCAGTGCAATTCTTTTACCACGCTTTACTGCTTCGATTGTAGGTAAAAGTCCGGCAAAACCAACCATGGCACCTATGAATATATCATAATCTGCATTTGCTGCGGCTTCAATTAATCCTTTATCGCCCACAAGCAAATTGCACCCGGGAGGCAATTTCTCTTTTATAATTGCTGCTGCATTTTCATCCCTTACAGCCACAATATCAGGATTAAACTTCCTTACCTGTTCCAGCAACAGCGATACATTTGAGTTTGCCGTTAACCCGCTTACTTTAAAATCATCTTTAAGCCGGTTGATAACTTCAAGACTGTTAACACCTATAGAGCCGGTAGAACCTAAAATTAATACTTTCTTCATATCACCTAAATATAATGTTTCAAACCTATTAAAGAATACTTTCTTTATCAATGAAATTAAGGGCATATACAGCGCACTTCATTTTATTGCTCAATTTAATAACAATTATTACCCTTGAATGCGCCAGCTAATTTATTATTTTTATTCTATGATAATGAAAATTATAGTTTTACTTATTTTCTCGGTATTGCTGGTTAATGCCCAGGTAAGGGATGATGATTACGCAAAATTCACTTTGGCAGAAAGTTTAGAGCGTGCAGGGCAATATGAGGATGCACTTAATCTTTTCGAAGAACTATATCTTTCTGAATCTTCTAACACACAGTATTTTAATGCCTTACATAGTGTATATCTCCAGCTAAAAAATTACGCTGCTTCTATTGATCTCCTGGAAAAAAGAATATTTGAGAAACCGGATGATATTTCTTTACACGGAATGCTTGGTTCCACTTATTATATCATGGGAAACGAGGAAAAAGCTTACGAGGTGTGGGATAGAGCTTTAATGCGAACTCCAAACAACCCGATGATGTACAGAATAATTGCAAACTACGCAGTTGAACGACGGGTGTTTGAAAAAGCAATTGAATTGTATGAACGCGGTAAAGAAATTTCTGATGATAAAGTTCTTTTTGCTTATGATCTTGCACAGCTTTACACTTTAACAATGCAGTTTGGTAAAGCTGCTGAAGAATATTGCACTATACTTGATAAAGAGCCGATGCAGCGCCAGGTAATTGAACAAATGATACTTTCATATTCTGGTAAGCCGGATGCACTGGAAGCAACAATTCTTGTTGTTGAAGATTGGAGTAGTAGAAGTAATTTAAGTTTATCCTACCTGCATGCAAGACTATTAACTGAAGCTAAAGAGTTTGAGGAAGCATTTGAAGTTTACCGGGATATAGATGAGGAGCAATCGAATTTAGGAAAAGATCTTTACAACTTTGCAGAATTGCTATCAAGGGAGAAAAACTATTTGATGGCTGGAAGAGTTTACGGTGAGATAATCGATCTGTATCCAAATTCCCCGCTTATTCCCATTGCAAAGTTAGGTTATGCGAAATCTATTGAAGCAACATTAATTGAAGATTACCGGGAATCACTTCCTTTGTGGAAACCATATTTTCATTTTATAAAGTATGATTCAGAAAAAATCGATGATGTGTTAACTGCTTTTAACGAGGTTGTGGAAATTTACGCTAATACTGAAGCAGCTTTCGAAGCTTTGCTGCGAATAGGTTTAATACAGTTTTACATGCAAAACGATCCTTTAAAAGCATCAGAATATTTTAAAATTGTAATTAGTGATGGTATAAATTCTAAATCTGCTGGCGATGCATTTATTGAACTTGGGAACATTGCTCTACTAAATGGAAACCTGGATGAAGCTGAGTTATTTTTTTCAAAGTTAATTGAGAAAACACACAGCGATAACCAGCGGCATAACCTGGCTAAATTTAAACTTGCAAGGGTAAACCTTTTCAAGCAAAATTTTGATGAAGCAAATAACCAACTCGCAGCCATCCTGCACAACCTTAAAGATGATAGTGCTAATGATGCAATAGAGTTATCATTAGTATTGAACACAACAATGAACGATTCGTCTAACCTTGCGCATTTTGCAGAAGCTGAATTTTTAACAGAGCAGAAAAAGTTTAACGAAGCGGCTAACAAATACAGTTTGATTTACCAAAACCCGCAGGCATTTGTTTTGCATTCAATAACCAAACTGCGCCAGGCAGAAATGATGCTCGCCGAAGATGATTTTGATGAAGCAATAAAGCTGTTTGAAAATATTGCAGAGGAGGGAGAGAAAAATATCTATGCTGATAAAGCGTTATATTTGCTGGGTAAAACTTATCATTCAGGTCTGGGAAACAGGGAAAAAGCCCTTGAAATTTATGAAAGATTATTGATTGAATTCCCCAATTCGCTTTACATTGATGAGGCTCGAAACGAAATATTATTAATAAGGAACAAACTAAGCTAAGGTAAGAAAGATGAATAAGAAGCAAAATAAAAATATAGTAAAATGTTCATTCTGCGGAAGAGATGGAACTGAAGTTAGCAGCATGGTTGCCGGACCCGATGTTCATATTTGCGATATCTGTATCTCAAGCAGTGTAGATATTCTTAAAAATAACCTTGCAGCATATAATTACAAAGCAGAAGCTGAAACTAAAAAACGCATCCCGGAAACAATAAAAAAAGCTATTGATGATTTTGTGATAGGGCAGGAAAGAGCAAAGAAGGTACTCTCGGTTGCAGTATATAATCATTATAAAAGAATAAACTCGCGTTCATCTTTTTTTGAACTTGATGACGTTGAAATTGAAAAGAGTAATATTCTTCTTATTGGTCCCACAGGCGTTGGTAAAACACTTCTGGCACAAACTCTTGCCAGAATTTTGGATGTTCCTTTTGCCATTGCCGATGCAACAACTTTAACGGAAGCCGGTTATGTTGGTGATGATGTAGAAACAGTACTTGTACATCTTTTGCAGGCAGCCGATTACAACCTCGATAGAGCACAGAAGGGAATAGTTTACATTGATGAGATTGATAAGATCTCCAGGAAGAGCGAGAGCACTTCCATTACCCGCGATGTATCCGGGGAAGGGGTTCAGCAGGCGCTCCTAAAAATACTTGAGGGAACAGTTGCAGGGATTCCACCAAAGGGAGGAAGAAAACATCCCGAGCAAAATTTGATAAATCTTAATACAAAAAATATTCTCTTCATACTTGGAGGTGCATTTTCCGGAATAGACAAGATAATTGCATCGAGAATAAATAAAAACAAAATGGGCTTTAAATCTGATCTTAAAGAAAAAGAATCTGATGAAGAATTATTAGATCATATTCAACCTGAAGATTTGCTTAAATATGGATTGATCCCGGAGTTGATCGGAAGGATTCCCATTGTTGCACCCTTGCAGGATCTTGATGAAGCGGCATTAAAAAGTATTTTAACCGATCCGAAGAATGCAATATTAAAACAATATAAAAAATTGTTATTAATGGAAGGTGTTGAGCTTGAATTCGATCCTTTTTCGATAGATGTGATTGCTAAAAAAGCCATCGAAAGAAAAACAGGCGCACGAGCTTTGAGATCTATAGTGGAAAATTTTATGCTAGATATCATGTATGAAATACCGAACAAAAAAGATATACGAAAATGTATAATCACTAAAGATGTTGTTGAGAACGGAGCGGAACCTTTGTTTCTGATGACTGATAAAAAATCTGCTTAACAAAAAATAAAATTTATTATTAACAGGGCGGTTCTGCGAATCGCCCTTATTTTTTATGATGACGAAGTTTTTAAAAATATTTTTTCTATCCTTGTTTTCAGTATCAGGTTTTTTGTATGCTCAATCAAAAATCCTTATCCCGATGGATGCAAACCAGACTGATCATTTAAAAGCGTACGGTATAACCTTTAATGCTTTAGGCGATGGTTTAAAAGCAGACTGGCTTCTTAATTATAATGGCGGTTCTTTTCTTCTTGATTATGATGATAAAATAGCAACAGAGTGCCGGATTGAAGGAGTTTTTTTTGAACAGCTCTCTTTATCGCAAGTCACTGAGATTTATGCTTTTGTACAGAGTGAAGAGAACAACATGGATGTTATCCGCCTTGAAAAAGCTCCGCGCATTGCAGTTTATGTTCCTCCTGGTTTTCAGCCGTGGGATGATGCCGTAACACTTGTGCTTGAATATGCAAAAATTAAGTATGATAAAATTTGGAATGATGAGATTTTAAAAGGTGATTTGGAAAATTATGATTGGCTTCATCTTCACCACGAAGATTTTACAGGGCAGTACGGAAAGTTTTATGCAAGCTTCAGTAATGCCCAGTGGTATATCGATCAGCAGTTGCAGTATGAGCAGAATGCAAAACAAAACGGGTTTAAAAAAGTTTCGGAAATGTTAAAAGCTGTATCACTTAGTATAAAAAGTTTTGTTGCTAAAGGAGGATTTCTTTTTGCAATGTGTTCCGCAACAGATTCTTACGATATTTCCCTCGCTGCATTTGATGTTGATATTGTTGAACAGATGTTTGACGGCGATGCTTCTGACCCTGATGCACAGGAAATGCTGAGCTTTAATAACACTCTTGCGTTTACGGATTTTACCCTGGAAATGAATCCATATCTTTATGAGTACAGCAATATAGATATCCAGCCAATAGAGATCGGTAATTTTAAGAATGATTACTTTACACTTTTCGAATTCTCAGCAAAGTACGATCCTGTTCCAACTATGCTTACACAATGCCACATAAATGTTTTAAGAGGATTTATGGGACAGACAACAATGTTCCGCAGGAACACTATAAAAAACTCAGCTATAATTTTAGCTGAACGGGAAGGAACCGACCAGGTTAAATATATTCACGGGAATTTTGGCAGGGGAACATTTACTTTTTACGGCGGGCACGATCCTGAGGATTACCAGCACGCAGTAGGTGATCCGCCAACCGATCTTAATCTTTACAAAAACTCTCCCGGTTACAGGTTAATTCTTAATAATATTCTTTTTCCTGCTGCAACAAAAAAGAAGCAGAAGACGTAATCAAATAAAAACTATTTTGTAAGATGAAACAGACTACGATCAAAAAAACTAACGAACAAATCCCCATAGGGAAAATTGTTTGCATTGGCAGAAACTATGCAGAGCATGCAAAAGAACTTGGAAATGAAGTGCCTGCGAAACCAGTTTTGTTTTTAAAACCAGTTTCCGCTGTTATTTATTCAGGAGATAAAATTATCCATCCTACATTTGGTAATGAATTACATCACGAAGTTGAACTTGTTTTACTCGTCGGAGCAAAAGTTAAAGATGCATCTCCCGAAGAAGCAGAGAATGCAATTGCCGGTTATGGTGTTGGATTGGATATGACTTTGCGCGATGTGCAATCAGAATTAAAAAACAAAGGACATCCCTGGACTCTTGCAAAATGTTTCGATACTTCTGCAGTTATTTCTGATTTTTTTCTTAAAGATGATTCCAAATTATCTCTTGATAATAAAATTACACTAACTGTAAATGGCGTTATTAAGCAGGAAGATACTTTAGCCAGTATGATTTTTAATCCTGCCGAACTTGTAGAATATGTTTCTTCTATAATGACTCTTGAGAAAGGTGATTTGATTTTTACAGGCACTCCTGCCGGCGTTAGCAAAGTAAATCGTGGAGATAAGCTTGTTGGAAAGATTGAAGGAATTGCTGAACTAACCTGCGGAATCAGGTAACAAAAGACTTTATAAAACTTCAATAATCAATA
>CAZPSY010000004.1:7230-15791 GCA_964589295.1 uncultured Ignavibacteriaceae bacterium | reverse complement strand
GAGAGAGCTTTTTTAATTAATTCTTCCAGCCCGCAATCCTTTTCTGAAGACAAGATTTTAAGTACAGCATTTTCTGCAATCTTGATATTATAACCAAGAGTTGTAAGTGCAGAAATTGCTTCCTGTTTGCGGCTTGGATGAGCAGCAACTTCACCGTCTTCAATTGCACCAACTTTAGATTTCAGTTCAAGGATTAATCTTTCTGCAGTCTTTCTTCCAATTCCCGGAACAGCAACTATCCTTGAAACATTTTCTTCAATAATTGCGTGCTTAAGGTTTTCAACTGAAATGCCTGATAAAAGTCCAAGCGCAGATTTTGGACCAACACCCGAAACAGAGATAAGAATTTCGAACATTTCTTTTTCAGCCGCTTTAAAAAATCCGAACAATGAAATTGAATCCTCTTTTACATTTGTGTAGATATGGAGCGAAGCAGTTTCTTTACCGGAAATTTTTTCAAATGTGTTTATCGATATTGAAACGGTGTAACCAACCCCGTTAACATCTAAAAGAAGCTGTGTGGGTTTAGCTGAAATTATTTTACCAGTAAGAAAACCAATCACTTTAAACTCATAATAAATTACTCAACAATATTACACAAAATAAAAATTATGCAGATTATAAAACTTACTCAATCACTCTTTCCGGGTTTGCTTCCGTAAATGCTTTCCAACTGTTGTTTTTTCTATTGGAAGGTAATTTAAACCTGAAGGCATGACAAAGTGCAATAGCAAGCGCATCGCTCTCATCATTTTTCATATTAGCATTATTAATATTCAGCAGGGTTTTTATCATATAATTTACCTGTTCTTTGGTAGCGGCGCCTTTACCAACAACTGATTTTTTTATTTCCCTTGGAGAATATTCATTTGTTGGAATACCGTTGTTTACAGCAGCAAGAATGGATACACCTCTTGCATAGCCAATCTTCATTGCAGATTGAACATTCTTACCATAAAAAGCTGTTTCGATTGCAAACTCATCAGGTTTATAAGTTTTAATCAGCTTGTCAAGTTCATCATAAATTATTTTTAAGCGATGGGGTATTGATTTGGAAGAAGGAAGCTTAATGATACCGCTTGCAATTTGTGTGCAGGTGTTTTCTTTATATTTTATAATCCCGTATCCGGTTACATTGGTTCCGGGATCAATTCCGAGAATTATCATACTTAGGAGCCGGGAAAAAGATTACTGGCTTAAATTTGTTTTTAAATCACTTCTTCGTCAAAATCAGCATTAGAAAAAACGTTCTGCACATCATCACTCTCTTCAAGCGCATCTATTAACTTAATGACTTTTTCAGCATCTTCGCCGTTTACTTTTACTACATTTTTTGCAATCCATTGTAAAGAAGCGTTTTCAACCTGCAGCTCTTTCGCTAAAAGTGCTTTTCTTACAGAGTCAAAAGATTCCAGATTAGTTTGAACTTCAAAAAAATCCTCTTCGGTTTGAAGATCGTCTGCTCCTGCTTCCAATACTATATCCATAATATCATCTTCAGTTTTATCCTGCGTAGGCAGTGTAATTACACCTTTCCTGTCAAACATCCATGCAACGGATCCGTTTTCCGCTAAACTTCCGTTATATTTGCTAAAAAGATGTCTTACATCAGCAACAGTTCTGTTCTTATTATCTGTAGCAACTTCAACTATAACAGCTACACCCGATGGTCCGTAACCCTCGTAAGTTAGTTCGTGAAAAATTACACCTTCAAGTTCGCCTGTAGCTTTTTTGATTGCGCGTTCAATATTATCAGCCGGCATGTTGGCAGCTTTTGCGTTATCAACCGCAAGGCGTAATCTTGGGTTTGCTCCAGGATCGCCGCCACCTTCCCTTGCAGCTATTGTAATTTCTTTAATAAGCTTGGTAAACATTTTACCGCGCTTTGCATCTGCAGCACCTTTTTTTCTTTTAATGGTAGACCATTTTGAATGACCGGACATTAAACTGTCTCCTCTATACTCTCTTCTATTTTAATATCTTTTAACCTGAATTGAGGAAAAACTCTTCCATCGCGTACAGTTCTGTCGATTGTAAAAACCACATCTATCTTCGAATTGTTTTTAATTATCGGATCACAAAACTCTCCCATATTAAAACCAATGCAATCGAATATTCTTTCAGATCCTTCCTGCTTCAAACTTAATAATAAATGATTTGTACCAACAATGCGCGGCGTATTCGAAATTTGTACATTTTCAGATAAAAACACCGGACGCATATTTCCTGGACCAAACGGTGAAAACTGTTCAAGAATTTTTAGAAATTTCGGAGTTATTTCTGAAAACCTTAGTTTGGAATCTATCCTTATTTCCGGCAAGAGATCATCTACCGTAACCGTTTCACGGACAATATTATTAAACATTTCTTTAAACTCTTCAATTTTATCTAACTCTACAGCCACACCTGCTGCCATCCGGTGCCCGCCAAAATGGATCAATAAACTTTCACACTTTTCAAGCGCTTCATATATATTAAAGTTGGTAATGCTCCTTGCTGAACCTTTCGCAATGCCATCAATAGTTGTAAGTAAAACTGTAGGACGGTAATATTTTTCAACAAGTCGCGAAGCTACAATTCCAATTACGCCTGGATGCCAGTCTTCGTAGTGTAACACAATTGCAAAATCATTCTTCTTATCAAGATAGTTATCAACCATTTCTATAGCCGAGTCAAATGTTTCCACATCAATTTTTCTACGCTCATAATTTTCCGTCTCCAAAACCCGGGCAAGTTTAAGAGCTTCGTTTTTATCGTCGGTTATTAACAACTCAACCGCTCTTTCAGCATCACCCATTCTTCCTACGGCATTTATTCTTGGTGCAATTGTAAAAACTACCTGCCCAGAGTTTAACTGCCCAGGTTGTAAATGACTAATCTCAATGAGTGCTTCCATTGCTGGCCGCGGGTTGTTGTTTATCATATTTAAACCCTCTGCAACAAGCACCCTGTTTTCATCATTTAAAGGAACAATATCTGCCGCACCTGCAAGGGCAACAAGATCGAGGTATTGTAAACACAAGTCTCTCTTCCCAATTCGTTCCCCGGTACCTTGTGCAAGTTTAAATGCAACACCTGCCCCAGAAAGGTATTTAAAAGGATAATTACAATTCGGTTTTAGAGGATCGAGTACTGCCACTGCATTTGGAATCTCTTCTTTTGGCTGATGATGATCGCAAATAATTACATCCATACCAAGCTGGTTTGCATATTCAGTCTCTTCAATAGCCGTTATGCCGCAGTCTACAGTAATAAGCAGCGAAGTTCCCTTTTCCTTTACCTGGTCAATTGCAGCTTTAGATAATCCGTATCCCTCTTCCAATCTTTTAGGAATGTAATACTCAACGTTTGCCTCAAGTTCTTTAAGAAATAAATAAAGCACTGCGGTGGCGCAGGTACCGTCTACATCGTAATCGCCGTAGATGCAAATTAGTTGGTTTTCGGTTAAAGCTTCAATTAATCTTGTAGTAGCTTCTTCCATGTTATCCATAAGAAAGGGATCGTGGAGGGATTCGAGAGTAGGTCTGAAAAATTGTTTCGCTTCGGAAAAGGTTTTTATATTTCTTTCAACAAGCAAGCTTGCCAATATATCGGAGATATTCAACGAATCAGCCAGGGATTTAACTGAATATTCATCCTCTACGTTCTTAATTGTCCAGCGTTTTATTAGCATCGGCAATCAAATTGAAAAAATGTAAAGAACAAATAAAATAGCCCAGCCCTGTAAGCCGAATTCTGTAATCCCGGTAAAACCGGAACGGCAATTATTTATCTGGTTCCAACGTTACCATTGGAATCTTGCGACCTACCCGGAAACCATCGGGGCGAACACCCCGCATTTCAATTAAGAAAAACGATTTCCCTATTTGGTCTTGCTTCGGGTGTGGTTTACCTTGCTTCCGATGTTACCATCGGAACGGTGGGCTCTTACCCCACCTTTTCACCTTTACCACGGCAGAACCGGGGCTGTGTATTTTCTGTGGCACTTGCAGTATCCCGAGTAAACCGGGATCCCGGGTATTACCCGGCACCCTGTTCTCTGAAGTTCGGACTTTCCTCCCTCCCGTTAAAACGGGAGAGCAATTGCCCGGACTGAGATATTTTATTTTTCTTTATTAAAACTCTGTTGCTCTTTTAAATGAGCTTTTATTAAAAGTTCTATTAAACTATAATCTGTATAAATATACAAAATAACTTTACCTTAATCAGTATAAAAGAATTAGCGGCAGATCTTTATTAATCTTCAGATTCGGCAATTTCTGCAGAAACAAGAATGCGACCGCAATATTCGCAAAAGAAGAGCCGGTTGTTTCTTCTTATTTCTAATTGCCGCTGTGAAGGAACAATATTATGGCAGCCGGAACAGGCTGACCTTTTTATAGTTGAAACTGCTTTGCCCCGTTTTGCTTTCCTGATGCGCTTATAAGCAGAAAGGTCAGGTTTTTTAACCTCTCCTTCAATCTTTTTTCTTTCTTTTAGAAGTTTTGCCTCTTCCTTTTCGTTCGCTTTTACAATCTCTTTTAAATCTGCTTCTTTAGCTTTCAGTTCATCTTTTAATTCAAAAAGCTTTGGTTTAATATCTTCAATTTGATGCGTAAGGCTTTTACTCAGATCAGCTAACCCATCATTTTCAGCTTCCAGTTTACTAATCAGATCATCAGTATGATCAATTTCTTTAGTAAGAGCATCATATTCTTTATTATTTCTTACCTGGTAAAGTTGAGCTTTGAATTTTTTCTGGTTCTCTTTTTGCTTTTCAATCTCATCTTCATTTTTCTCACGTTTTTTAAGCGAATCTTTTTGCTCTTTTTCTTTACTGGAGGTATCCTCTTTTAAGCTGTTAATCTGGTCTTCAAGCTCCCTTACAGCATTGGGAAGATCACCCCTTAATTCCTCAAGTTCATCCAACTGGTCATCAATTTGCTGAAACTGGTAAAGAATTTTTAATCTGTTATACAATTTTCCTGGCTCCTTAATTGTTAAAAAAAATCACGGGGTTTGTTGAGCCCCTAAACTTAAAAATTTTTATTTTGAGATTATTTACTAAAAATTTCCTCAGTCTTTTTTGAATTTCATCAATGCAAAAAATTTCAGTTTCATAATGCCCGGCATCAATTAAAAGCAATTTCCCTTCGGCATCCTGGAAACCATGGTATTTTACATCAGCAGTTACATATGCATCAGCTTGATTCTTTAAGGCATCCGGTATAAGCTCACTTCCCGAGCCACCACAAACAGCAACTTTTTTAATCCGTTGCTTTGTACCGTTGGTGTAACGTAGATTTTTTATTTTTAATGATGTGGAAACATGTTTTAGAAAATCATTTGCTGTCATTGGTGTTGATAGCTCACCAACCACACCCATTCCGTAATTTACATTTTCATTTTTTAGGGGAAAAAGATCGTAAGCAACCTCTTCGTAAGGATGTGCATGCTTCATTGCAGAAATTACTTTGCTCAATTTGAATGAATCGACGAGAACTTCCAGTTTAACTTCCTCTGCTTTTTCAAGTTTACCCTTATTACCTATTGCAGGATTGGATGAATTTGAACCTATAAAAGTTCCCGTTCCGGCAGTACGAAAACTGCAATGTGAATACTCTCCAATAATTCCACCGCCATAACTATGAATTGCATCGGCTACTATGTTTAAATGGCTTGCCGGAACAAAGACTACAAGCTTAACCTGGTTATTGTCTAAGTTCCTAAGAAAGTTGAGGTTTTGTAATTTTAATTTATTTGCAAGCTGAAAACTGACACCATCTTTTGCCATATCCAGGTTTGTGTGAGCAGAATAGAGTGTAATATTATTTTTAACGAGCAGCTCTATCATTTTAGATTTCTGGTCATTCTCCGTATCAATTTTATGCAGCGGGTAAAATAGGAGTGGATGATGTGTTATAATAAGATTGCAGTTCCTGTTTATTGCTTCATCAATTACTTTTAAAGTTAAATCCAGACTTAGCAGGATATTTTTTATCTGCCTGTTTTCAGAGCCCACCTGCAGACCAACATTATCGCGTTCCCAGGCAATCCCCTTCGGTGCCCAACTTTCTAAATAATATATAACATCTTTACAGATCATATCAAAAAAAATGCACTTCTCTAGTTGAAGTGCATTCAATAATTTTATTCTTTTAATCGGGGACTTTACATTCCCCTATGTATTTTCTAACAATAAACTTTAAAATGTGAAATTTTAATCCAATCATATTAAGTATTGAAATATAAATGATTTAGAGAAAAGAATCAATTGAAGATGGAGGGAAGCAAAAACTCTGCTTAAACTGGTTCGTTCCAATTTCCGTCCTCTTTTATCAAATTTATTAACGAATCTACAGCTTTTTCAGAAGGGACATTATTATTTACAACTTCTTTTCCCCTATAAAGTGAAATTTTGTCAATTCCAGAACCGACATATCCGTAATCCGCATCAGCCATTTCACCGGGACCATTAACTATACAACCCATTATTGCAATTTTTAATCCTTTTAGGTGACTTGTTCTCTTCCTTATCATTTCAGTTGTCACCTGCAGATCGAATAGAGTTCTGCCGCAGGATGGGCAGGCAATATAATCTGTCTTGGAAATTCTTACTCTTGCTGCCTGTAAAATTCCAAACAAGGTGCGATTGATAAAGTTTGTTTGGGATTCGTTAACAAAAGTAGTTTTATCATTCGCTCTCTTAGCTTGCATCATTTGATTGTTCGTAATCCAAACACCGTCACCCATTCCATCAATCAGCAAAGCGCCCAAATCTGTTGATGAGAAAAGCCGCAGCTCATTAAGAGAAATATTTTTATAATCTCGTTTAATGATTACAGGATTATCCAGCCCTTTATTCTTCAACTCATTAAAGAATCTTCGCTGATCAGCCATTCCGTGATCATTTTTTGTTTCAATAATTAGAACTGTATTATTATCTTCTTTAAGCTTCTTGATTAATTCTTTTGTAAGATCGCTAAAATTAATTTTTAGGAAGTTTAGTGTTGCAGACAATATTTTTGCAGCTAAGTAATCTCCAGAAGTAAAAAGTGGATGAGAATCTTTCCTTTCAGAAAAAGACAACCAGTGAGGATAATTACAAATTTGTTTTAACCCGGAAGGAATTGGGAATGACAGATCAGTATTCCCGGTAAAAACAAAATCAGCAGCAAGATCACTTACATTCCACTTATCTATCGCTGCATTATAAGTGTAGCCGATATCTTTTAAATCATCATACGAAATATTTTTGTACGAACTAAAATCTGCGGTTACAATTGGATGATTACTTCCGCCAATACCTGGCAACTCAAACGATTTGCTTTTTACATAAGTGAAAGGATCCACCGGGTATTTATCTATTGGGACAATTGGTTTGTGCCCTTTACGGTTTTTGTACCTGTTAACAAGCGAAATTGCAACCGGGGCTTCATATTCCGGATCTTCCGTAAGCGAAACCCTCACAGTATCGCCCAATCCATCTTCCAGCAAAGTTCCTATGCCAAGGGCAGACTTGATTCTTCCATCCTCTCCGCCCCCTGCTTCAGTTACGCCAAGATGAAGAGGATAATCCATCCTCTCATTTATCATTCGGTTAACAAGCAGCCGGTATGCCTGAACCATAACTTGCGTGTTGCTGGCTTTCATCGATAAAACAATGTTATGGTAATCCAGTTCTTCACAAATTCTTACAAACTCAAGCGCTGATTCTACCATCCCAAGCGGGGTATCGCCGTAACGGTTCATTATTCTATCGGAGAGCGAACCATGGTTTGTACCTATCCGCATTGCTGTTCCATGCTCTTTGCAAATCTTTACAAGCGGCGTAAATTTTTTTCTTATCCGCTCAAGTTCCGCATCATATTCTCCATCTGTATATTCCTGCTGTTCGAATTTTTTCTTATCCGCATAATTTCCAGGATTCACCCTCACTTTTTCTACAATCTTCGCAGCAATTTCTGCGGCGTTTGGGGTAAAGTGAATATCCGCAATAAGCGGAACATCATATCCCCGTTTTCTAAGTCCGTTTTTAATATTTTCAAGATTTTTTGCTTCGTTGATGCTTGGTGCTGTAATTCTTACATATTCACAACCGGCATCAACCATTCTAATTGTTTGTTCAACTGTGGCAATAGTATCCATTGTATCAGTTGTAGTCATCGATTGAATGCGGATTGGATTATTATCACCGAGGGGTATTTTTCCTACAAAAACTTCTCTTGTTTTGAACCGCGAGTATTCGGTTAAGCTGTTACAATAATTTTTTTGTTTATCAATCATCAAACTTAATTAGTTTTATCTTCAGCATTACTTTAGATAAATGCCGGCTATTTAGAACGCTTTAATAATTATTTTATTAAATGAAGAACTGCTTCGGTAAACTGTGCTGCAGATTGTGAGCCATTTGAAGTTACGATATTTTTATCGGTTACTACTGCTCTGTCCCGGTAATCTATTCCTAAATTGATCAACTCGTTTTTGTCTTCATAATAACAGGTTGCTGTTTTGTTCTCAAGAATACCTGCCTTTGCTAAAATTATAGGTGCCGAGCAAATTGCCCCGATTATTTTTTGAGC
>CAZPSY010000004.1:0-7130 GCA_964589295.1 uncultured Ignavibacteriaceae bacterium | reverse complement strand
TTAAAATCCTTTGCAGGAAGAAACAGAAGCACACTATTTTTATTTACTAAGCTCATTTATTTAAAAAGCTATTCCTATCATTAATAATTGCAAATATAAAGAATTTGATTAAACGATATTAAATATACTTTTTTTAATCTTCACAATTCCTGCTGTTAAGTGTATATTTACATCATAGGCGTATAAATAAATATGAGAATACCCGAATCTAAAATAGAAGAAGTAAGAACTTCAGCCAGCGTTGTTGATGTTGTTTCTGAGTTTGTGCAGCTGCGCAAAAGAGGCAAGAATTACATCGGCTTGTGTCCTTTCCATAACGAAAAAACCCCGTCTTTTACTGTAAGCGAAGAGAAACAGATCTTCCATTGTTTCGGCTGCCATACGGGCGGCAACGTATTTAAATTTTTAATGGAGTTCCAGAAAATCTCTTTTGTTGAATCTGTTCAGCAGCTTGCAGAGCAATTGGGAATTACAATCGATTACGAACAAACCGGTTACAGCGAGCAGCAAACTGAGCAGGAGATATTTTACGATATAAATACAGAAACAGCGAAATATTTTTCTAATCTTTTGCTTAACGATGATGAAGGGAAATTTGCCAGAGAATATTTTCAGAAGCGAAATATAAAAACGCAAACAATGCGCACGTTTGGATTGGGTTACGCACTGCGCGGCTGGGAAAATTTTATAAATTTCAGCAAGGAAAAAGGTTTTGATGAAGATAAAATTGTTGCCCTTGGTTTAGTCGGAAGGAATAAAGAAGGCAGAGTTTATGATAAATTTTCAGGCAGGATAATCTTCCCGATCTTTTCACCAAACGGAAGGGTAGTTGCTTTTGCAGGAAGGATCCTGGATGATAAAGAAAAATCCGCCAAGTATTTAAACTCACCCGAATCACTGGTTTATATTAAAGGAAGAACGCTTTACGGTCTATCCCACGCTAAAGATGATATAAGGAAACTTGATAAAGCAATTTTAGTTGAAGGTTACATGGACCTAATATCGCTTTACCAGAATGGTGCAAAGAATGTTGTTGCGGTTTCGGGTACTGCACTAACGGACGACCAGGTTCAGCTATTAAGCAGGTATACAAAAAATGTTGTGCTCCTTTTCGATTCAGATACTGCAGGGATAAAAGCTTCTATGAGGAGTATTGAACTTCTTTTAAAAAGAGATATGGAGGTAAAAATAGTTTCACTTCCCGAAGGAGAAGACCCCGATTCTTTTGTAAACAAATATGGAAAAGATGAATTTGATGAATTAATTAAAAAAGCAGAAAATTTTCTTGAATACCAAACACGTTATTACGATTCCCTTGGTAAGTTTGATGACCCCGCAAGTGCAGCAGAGGCAATAAGAGAGCTGGTTAAACCGGTTGCTTTAATAAATGATGAGCTTAAACGGACTCTTTTACTTAAGAACATTGCGAAGAAGTTTAATGTACGTGAAAAGCTTTTAGAGAGTGAGCTTATTAAGCAGGTTAACCAAGTAGAAAAGTTTGAAAGAAATAAAACAAAAATTAAGACAAAAGATGATTCAACCACCAGCACGCTTGCACTTACCGAATCCAGAATCGAATCGCCGATAATTTATAACCTGGAAACAGAAATAATTAAACTCCTCTTCGAGTCTGATAAAAATATTAAAGAATTTCTTTTCAAATACATACAACCCGATGAATTTGCAAAGGGATTTCATCAGAAAATTATACGCATTATAAAAAATGAGTTTCAAAAGGATGAAAATGTTACTGCCGATTTGGTATTTGCAAATTTGCAGGATGAGCAGCTTCAAACATATGTGCGCGAAATTACATTCGATAAACATTCCATAAGCAGTACCTGGGATAATCGCTTTCCCGGTATAACCGATGAGATGATAGTTCTAAAGTATAGTAAGGATATTGTTCTTCGTTTCAGATTTGAAAAAATAGATCAGCAGATTCAGGCAAACCACCGTGAACTTGAATTGGTCGAAGATGAACAAGCCCACATTAATATAATGCGAGTAAATAAAGAACTTGAAGAAGAAAAGAAAAGATTAAGAGAAAAATTAAGCGATAAAAAACTTACATAGCCGATGACTGGTCAAATATTTTTCTAATCAATCCTGTTCTTCGGTGCTCTTCACTTGAGTAAAAAATGATGAAGCATTAATGAGCAGGGTGGTTCCCACATTATTTAACAATGAATTTATATTTTCAATATAACCCGCCGGATCTTCCTCGTTAATTGGTGGAATACCGAACATAGAAAGATCTGCAGTTTCCGATTCTTCCCGGAAAATCTCATCCCTTCCTTTAGTGCCATTCTGGTTATCAATAATCTTAACGGTGGCATCTATCCTGAAAGTTTGCAGAACTCGTTTAGCTTCATATTCCAGGACTCTTGTGTTTGATAGTTTATCTTTTATTGTTAACAAGCGAATTTCAGCGTTACGCCATTCTTCATTAGAGATAATAAATCTTGCAAGTGTAGCTGCCAGCGAAAAATTATTACCCCCGCCGCGCCACCAGATATCAATTCTTTTTTTATCACCAAAACCTTTTTCATCATCATAATTTAGAAAGAGAGAATTATAATCGAGCTCGTTTAATTTTTTTACAAGATGAGCAAACTTCATCGGTTCTTTTGTATGTTTTGCCCAGCCCATAAAAATTGTATTCGGGTCAATCCCTGAAAACCCGTAAATGCTTGCAATAACTTCCATTCCCTCGTAGATGTCCCTGCATTCCTGTCTTCGTGTAAAAACTCCCTTATCATCCTCGACCTCTTCACCTTCCTGTTTTACTGATTGTTCTGCTTTTGTAAATAAAAGTTCGGAAGAAGTGTTCTCTATCAAATCGAAATTAGAAAGAATTCCCAGTTTGCCAACAAGTGCTTTACCAAGTTCAATCATATAAGGGCGTGCATAACTTCCACCACTAAAAAGTATGATGTTCGGTCTCCAGTTTCTCCATTCAACATTTACATTTTTTAATTTTATCAATCCGTATCTCACAATAGAATCCCAAAAGCCATTCCAGGTATCGCCGCTGTTAAGTTTTAACTCTTGCCTTTGCAGGTAAGTAAAAAGAGCGCCAAGGAGTACTGTGGCTAATATCATAGCAAGCAGATCCAGTTGAATCATAACAACAAAACATGCAGCTGCGCCTAATAAGCTAACCCAAATAGGAATTCTGAATTCAGGATGAAAATCTGAACCAGCCCAATTTTCTATTGCACAGCTAAGGTTTAAAAATCCATAAGCTGTAATGAAAAACATCGAAACAATTCTTGCAATAACATCCAGCTCACCAATAAGAATTCCAGCTTCAGCGATCGCAAAAGTTAAAAGCAATGCGTTCCTTGGTTCATTAAGTGCTCCAAATCCTTTACTAAAAAATTTTGGAGTGATTTTATCTTTTGCTGTTGCCTGTAAGATTCGTGGAGCTCCAAGAATACTGCCAAAAGCTGATGAAAGAGTAGCGCCCCAAATACCTGCAATAACAAGTTCTGGCAGAAAAGAAATTTTTAACAGTACCTGCGGATCATTAACAAGTATTCCCGATTCCACCGTGTACGAAAAGAAAAAAACAAGGCAGATATAAACTATCAATCCAACTAATATTGCAGAGATGGTTCCCTTTGGAATTGATTTTTTAGAATCCTGTAAATCGCCCGACATCGAAACTCCTGCTTCAAATCCGGTTACTGCAGGAAAAAATATTCCAAACATCACTATGAAAGGCACTGCATCGGAGGTTGGTGTAAGCAGAATTTTTGATGGTTCGAAAGAATGGCTGCCGAAGATTATTGAAGAGAGGGAAAGAACAATTGCCGCCATAATATAAAACTGGGTTCTTATTGCAAGCGTTGTGCTTAGAAAAGTTATGCCGGTCACAAAAATCAGCACAATAGTTCCAGTTATTCTGATAGTAGTTTTGGATACTTCAAAACCCCAGTAAGCTAAAAAGGTTTCAGAAAATCCTATTAGATATAAACTTACGCTAAAGGATAAACCAACAAAAAGTGCAAGACCTAAAGTTCCGCCGATAGGCAGCCCTAAGCTCCGGGAGATCATATAATAAGTTCCACCTGCTTTAACCTTTTTATCAGTTGCAATTGATGAAACACTAAGCCCTGTTGTGATAGAAATTAAGTGAGCTATAAGAATAATACCAAGTGCTGCAAACAGACCCGCCTGCCCAACAATCCAGGGGAGACGTAAATACATTATAACGCCAAGTATTGTTAAGATGGAGGGTGTAAATACTCCGCTGAATGTTCCGAACTTTTTAGTTTTAGCCATATAATAGATTTAAGAATTTCTGTTAAACAACATAATAATATTTTTGATTAGTTAAGTTGTGCTGTGTATAATGTAAAACCGGGTGCTTTAATATAAAGCCATCTTTAAGTAACTTCACCTTTAAAAATCTCGCAAAGTTTAACTAATATTTTTTATTAAAATTACAAATTTGAATTCTGAATCGTTATGCAATTAAGGAAAGCTAAAACCGGAATATTGATGATTGAGATACTTCCTGATAAATGTGATTTTTGCGGCTGCTGTGTTGGAATTTGCCCGGAAGACGCAATAGAGCTGAAAGAAGCAGAAATTTCCATAATTGATGAGCGATGTACAAACTGTTCAAAATGTATTTGGAGCTGCCCGATAGAAGTAATAGTGTTTAACAAAGAAGGAGTAGTAGCCAAGTGATTTTCATTTCCATGTTATTAAAAAGTAGGCAGTTGGCGGTCCACAGTTGGCAATTTGAGAATTGGAGAGCATAAATAAATGGGAAGCTTCAGAGATTTAAAAGTCTATCAAAAGGCCTTTAAACTTGCTATGGATATCTTTAAGATTACTAAAGACTTTCCGGAAGTAGAGAAATATGCACTCACAACCCAGATCAGAAAATCATCAAGATCAGTTTGCTCTTCTATTGGGGAAGGATATCGTAAAAGAATATACCAGGCACATTTTATTTCTAAAACGTCTGATGCCGATATGGAAAACAGTGAAACACAGGTTTGGTTGGATTTTTCACTTAGTTGCAAATACATTAGTGGAGATATTTATAAAGAATATTTAGAAAGATCAGAAGAAGTTAGCAAAATGTTAAACCATATGATTGAAAATCCTGAAAAATACAAATAGAAAATTGCTGACTGAGAGCTGAAGATTGAGGACTTGATTAATAGAATTAATATTAAGCATTGCAATAAAAGATTAACAAAGTGAATAGCGAATACGACATAATAGTGGTTGGCGCCGGTCCAGTTGGATCGATAGCAGCAAGGTTTGCAGCAGAGCAGGACGTTTCTGTTTTGATGCTGGAAAAAGATAGAGATGTTGGTTACCCGGTTAGATGCGGCGAAGCTATTAGCAAAGCGGGTGTTGAAGAATTTATCGATTCTGATGAAAGATGGATAAGGGCGCATATAAATAAATTTGCGATGATTGCGCCGGATGATACAGAAGTTGTTATTCAATTCGATTCTAAGGATGAAGGGTATGTTCTCGAAAGAAGAATCTTCGATTACGAGTTGGCAAAGAGTGCTGCAAAAGAAGGTGCGCAGATTTTAACTCGTGCTTATGTTAATGGTTTGCTATTTGAAAATGATAAAGTCTGCGGAGTGAAATATGAACACCAGGGAGAGCAGAAAGAATTAAAAGCCAAAATTGTAATTGCTGCCGATGGAGTTGAATCGAGAGTTGGAAGATGGGCAGGCTTAACTACACATATCGATTTCCGGGATATGGAATGTTGTGTGCAAATAACCGCATCAAATATTAATATCAACCAGGATACTCTCTACTTTTATTTTGGTAAAAATGTTGCACCCGAAGGTTACTTCTGGGTCTTTCCTAAAGGTGATGACACAGCAAACATAGGTTTGGGTGTTAGCGGAATGATTGGCAAAAAAAGATCCGCACAATCATTTCTAGATTCATTCATGCAAAAACATTATCCAAATGCGCCGGTATTAACAACAATCGCAGGCGGTGTTCCGAGTACTCCTGGTTTAGCAAAAATATCTGCACCAGGCATCGCACTTGTTGGTGATGCTGCAAGACAGGTCAATCCACTTAGCGGCGGAGGTATTGCCAGCGGCATGATTGGTGGAAGCATAGCTGGCAGAATTGCCGCCGAAGCTGTTAAGATGAATAAGTTAGATCATCTTTTAACTTATGACAGAGAATGGAACGACCGGCTTGGTAAAAGACATGTAACTTTTAACAAGTTGAAGGAAGGCATATTCAATTTTTCAGACGATAAGTTTAACAGCATAGCTCGCGCTGCTTCTAAGGTACCATTGGAAAAACGAACACTTGGAAAAGTTTTTACCACTGCGCTGATAAACAATCCTTCGCTTTTAGTTGATGTTGCAAAAGTGTTTTTAGTGTAAAAGAAAAAAACCTGAATAATTGTATCAAAATATTTGCTTTATTTGATGAATTCCTAAGGTGATAATTGTAGAGCGTGTTATTCGGGAACTTAATTATTATTTTTTACTTCTATGAATAACCAATTTGAGAAAATAACGGACCGGTTTGCCAAAAAATTTAAAGATGAGTTTTTTTGGTCTCTTAATATCAATGGTGAAGAGCAAAATTATTTTTACTCCGATAATGTTTCATCAGTTACAGGTTATGCTTCTGAAGAAATTCGATCTCTCCCCGGTAAGTATAAGGATCTTATCCTTAAAGAAGACCTTCCTGATTACAGAAAATTGATTGATCAGTTTGAAGATGATGTTTCTAAAACACACACTGAACTTAATTACAGGATTAAGAGAAAAGATGGGGAAATAACCTGGATAAAAGAAGGAATAAATGTCACTCGTGATGAAAAAGGCAGCATCACAGAATATGTTGGAAGAGTAACAGACATTTCCAAAACAAAAAGCAAACTGAACGAACTTAACAAGCGCATTGAAGAATTAAAAGAACTTAACTCCTCAAAAGATAATTTTATTTCAGTTCTCTCCCACGATCTAAGGGCCCCGTTTACAAGCATACTCGGTTTTTCAGAAATTCTACTTAACGAATCTGGTCTTTCTGAAAAAGAAAGAACAGAGTACCTTAGTTATATTAATGATTCATCGCAAAACCAGCTGCAGATGATAAATTATTTACTCGAT
>CAZPSY010000003.1:17549-25070 GCA_964589295.1 uncultured Ignavibacteriaceae bacterium | reverse complement strand
ATATGTACTTAATAAATGTAATAATTACATTGTTAGTATGTTGAAAAGCAAGTAAATCCTTTCTATCAAAACAACTTAGATTAACAATTATCAACAATCAGTGCTGTAAAACATGTGTTTAAAAGCATTGAAATTAACACCCTGTTAACAAATACTGCCTTACCAACAACCTATTCGTTTTAAATTAACAAATTATCAACATTTTTATTTCATATAAAAAATGCCAAAAAAGGACATAAAAAGTAGCTAGGACAAATTTACCGATATCCATTTAGGCAGAACCTATCTCAATCTGGTTTCTTAAATTATCAATCAGTTCGCGTAGAGCGTTGTCTTCAATTATTGCTCTCTCAATAGATGTACATGAGTGAATAACTGTGGAATGGTCCCGCCCGCCAAAGTGCAACCCGATGGTTTTTAGCGAAGATTTTGTCAACCCCTTTGAAAGGTACATAGCAACTTGTCTGGCAAGAACAATTTCTTTCTTGCGTGTTTTATCTCTTATTTTATTTTCAGCTACACCTAACATATCACAAACATTTTTTGTGATTGTTTCAATAGTAATGTTATTTGCTTTCCGGTTGGTGGCAATTTCTTTTACTGTTTTTTTTGCAAGTTCAAAAGTTATTTCCTTAGAGTTTAAAGATGCATTAGCAAGGAGCTTTATAAGGCATCCTTCTAACTCTCTTATATTGGAAGTTATATTGGTAGCTATATAATCGAGTATTTCATTCTCTACAATCATACCATAAGATTCTGCTTTCTTCTTAAGAATAGCAATCCTGGTTTCAAGTTCAGGCGGCTGAATATCTGCAGTCAAACCCCACTGGAACCTTGATGTTAACCTGGTATCCAACCCTTTCAAATCCTTGGGCGGCTTATCGCTGGAAAGAATTATCTGTTTTCTTGATTGATGAAGAGTGTTAAAAATATGAAAAAATAAATCCTGGGTTTTTTCCTTGCCAATAAGAAATTGAATGTCATCTATTATTAAAACATCCATGCTCCTATAAAAACTTGAGAACTCATTTACTTTGTTCGATTGAATTGCCTCAACAAATTCAACTGTAAAAATATCTGAGGAAAGATAGATAACTTTTTTATCCGGGTGGCTTTTTAGAATCTCGTTACCCACTGCCTGTATAAGATGGGTTTTTCCTAAACCAACTCCGCCGTAAACAAAAAACGGATTAAAAGATGTTCCGCCAGGGTTATCACTTATTGCACCGGCAGCAGCTCTTGCAAGTTGGTTGCCCTCACCCTTTATAAAATTATCAAAAGTATATCTTGAATTTAAGTAGGATTCAAAATTTTGCCTCGGCTTTGGTTTTGCATGTAAAGTTCCATTTCCTGGTTTTTCAACATTTCCTCTTTCAGCAAGCCCGCTTTCTACCACTTCTTCTGAAATGATATAAGAAAGCTTTGCACCAGGACCTATTACATCGTTAATGGTTTTGTTAATAAGCGAGTTGTAATGTTCGTCAATCCACTCCCAAAAAAACTGGCTGGGCAGCTGCACCCTAAGAGTCGATTCATCCAACTCAATCGGTTTTATTGGAAGAAACCAGGTGTTATAGGTCATTAATGTTACATTTTCTTTTATATTAATAAGGCAAGCTTTCCAAACAGAACTAGGATCGGTGTTGGTTTGGTTTTTAACAATTTCTGAATCAAGCATTAAATTATCCACAGAACAAAAGTATAAATTATTTAGATTTATAAATGAATTAGAAAGAATATTTATTCACGCAAACAAAACCCCAACAAGTTATCAACATCAGGCAGGACGCCGCAAGCTACTGTAACAAAACGGATTACATCCCCGCCCTTAAAAGCAACACACATAAATTTTATCTGATGGCTAAAATGTTAAAATAGAAAAATTGTGAAACGTTTTCACACCGCAACCTTTTCAACAAGTTATCCACAAAGTTTTTGGCGCCCTTACCAATTAGAAAATAGGAAGTATTAACCATCTGTGCAAATTAATCTCTAATTATTTTTAATAAATAATTAGAACAAAAAACTATCAATTTTAGCTGTAGGTTTTCCTTGATAATCTGAAGTTTTGGGCTTATTTTTGTAGTCTTTTTTAGAGAAATAGGAGTAGAAATGAAAAGGACGTATCAGCCTAGCAATAGGAAGAGAAAAAACAAGCATGGTTTTAGAGAAAGAATGAAATCTAAGGGCGGCAGGAAAATTCTTTCCAGGAGAAGAGCAAAGGGCAGAACCAGGCTAACTGTAAGTGATGACTTTTAAATAATGTGAAACCGTATGGACTAACGGCAGGTGAGAGGATAAAGAGTAAAAGGGATTTTGAGAATATATTCAAAAGTGGTAACACTATTTACTCCCCTGATAATAAGCTTAAAGCTATTTATATATATCATAAAAACAGCAAAAAGTGCGGGGTTAAAATTGCCACAGCAGTTTTTAAAAAATCGGGAAACGCTGTTTGGAGAAACCGAGTTAAAAGATTACTTAGTGTATCATATAGATTAAACAAACAATTTCTCGCTGAAACCTGCTTAAATAATAATATTCTGTTAAAAGTTGTTTTTTCACTTAACACAATAAATCAAAATAATACACGGACTGTAAAGCTGAATGATATACAAAGCGCTGTAACCGATATTATTTCCAAAATAAATAAAACACTCTGTACACCTTAACACTCATAAATATTAATAAACCCGTTTATAATTATTTGAATAGATCACACCCCAATAATTATTTTATAGCTTCTAATTTCAGATCTTATAAATTAGTTTCCGGGAAAAGGAAAAATTGATGGATAAGCAAACGACATTAGCATTTGTACTTATTGGCGCCGTTTTGGTAGTATGGCTTTTTCTAAATGCACCCGAACCAACAGAGCAACAAGGTAGCGATAAAGATTCAATAGGATTAGTGCGTGACACATCTGTTACACCGGAAGAAACAGCCCCGATAACAAATATTCCTGAAGAAAGAATTGAAACTGCAGAACTTGAGAATGCTTTAACAGATACAAGCGATACTGGAAACATTATAACCATAGAAAACGATGTTGCGATTATTGAGCTTTCTACCAAGGGCGGAAATATCCATAAAGTTTTTCTAAAAAAGTTTAACAATTGGTATTCCCGTGGAGAAAACGGTGAAAACTATTACAAAAATTCTGTTCAATTAATAAATTATTCTCTGGGCAACGCTTATGATCTCTCGTTTGTAACAACCGATGGAAAAGCAGTTAGTACCGGAGATTATATTTTTGAAACCGATGCCAGGAAAAGCAAGCTTCTGTTATCTGATAGAGATTCGCTAACTATCACATTTACATTAAGCTTTACCGAAGGAAGGTACATACAAAAGCAATATGTTTTTTATAAAAACCGGTATAAATTTAGAAGCAACATAGACCTTGTTGGTATGAACAATATGATCAGCAATAGCACTTATGATATTGTTTGGGGAAACGGTATAAGAGCTGTTGAAGAAAACTCGGTGAACGAGGCCACCTACTCAAACTCAAGCGTTTATTATGGTGATGAACAGGTAATACTTGATGCTTCTTCATTAGATGAAAAAGAAGCTGAAGACTTTAACGGGCGCATTGATTGGGTGGCTGTAAGGAATAAATATTTTGCTGCAATTATAATTCCCGGTAATCCATCCGGTGTAGAGGGGGCTTATCTTGAAGGCTATAGTATGCCCCAGGCAAATATGGGGATAAAAGAAATTTACAGTTTAAGAATAACCGTTCCGTTTAGGAATACAATTCACGAAAAACAATCATTCACTCTTTATGTTGGTCCTGTTGATTACGATGGGCTAAAAGATTTGGGGCATAGCCTTCAAGCACTTGTTGATTTCGGTAGTTTTTTCGGATTAAAATTTATAGTACGACCAATTGCCGAATTTTTGCTTCTCCCGTTGTTTGGCTTCATCCACAATTTTATACCGAACTTCGGCTTTGTTATAATAGTTTTTTCATTGATAATAAAAATTGTGCTTTATCCTCTCACAAAAACCAGCTATCAATCGATGAAAAAGATGCAGCTTCTGCAGCCGAAGATAGCCGAAATAAAAGAGAAGTATAAAGAAGATTCCCAGAAGATGAACAAAGAAACGATGAGGCTGTACAAGGTTTATGGGGTAAACCCTGCCGGCGGCTGCCTGCCCCTGCTGCTTCAGATGCCTATCTTCATTGCTCTGTGGGGTTTATTTCAAACTGCAATAGAACTACGCCAGCAACCCTTTATTTTTTGGATAATGGATCTTTCAAGCCCGGATGTAATTTATGATCTTGGGTTTAAACTTCCTCTCTTTGGAATTCAGCAGATAAGCGGTCTCGCACTGTTAATGGGCATTACAACATTCTTCCAGCAAAAAATGACCATGAAAGATCCAAAGCAAAAACAATTGGTTTATATAATGCCTGTAATGCTAACTATTCTATTTATGACATTTCCATCAGGACTTAATCTTTATTATTTTATGTTTAATGTTTTTTCAATAGCACAACAGTATTACATTAATCATAAGCATGATGGCATGGTGCTGGAGCCGGTTAAAGATGCAGATAAAAAACCAGGGTTTTTTGCAAGACTAATGGAATCCGCAGAGAAGCAATCGCAAGCGCAAAAAAAGAAACGCAAGTGATTTAAATATTAACCCTGTTAATGCAAGAAATTAATTTTCCCCGGCACAAATTTGTTCATCTTATAAGTTTATCCCGATGACTATCCGAGTGAAAATATTATTTTTTCTCCTTTCTTTTATTATTAATCTCTCCTTTGCACAGACAGAGCACACAATCAATCTAAAAACAAGGACCGAGCGGCTGCCTTTTGGGTTAACGGAAGAAGTTCCAATTCTTAACCCCAGGATTGGGCTTGCATTAAGCGGTGGCGGTGCAAGGGGGCTTTCACAAATTGGTGTACTAAGAGCTCTTGAAGAAGCTGGAATACAGGTTGACCTTATTGCAGGAACAAGTATTGGCAGCATTGTTGGTGGATTTTATAGCTCTGGTTATAGCATCACTGAATTAGATTCTATTGCCATTAATACTGATTGGGCAGACCTGCTATCAATTGGAGGTTCAACAAGTAGAACCGAATTATTCATTGATCAAAAAGTTACTGAGGACAGGGCAATATTTACTTTAAGGTTGGACGGTTTGAAGCCGATCTTACCTACCTCTTTTAACGAAGGGGTAAAGTTCTCTAATTATCTTACACTTCAAACACTCATGGCCCCCCTACATGCCAAAGATAGTTTTGACGACCTTCTAATAAATTTTAGAGCTGTTTGTACCAACCTGGTTTCTGGTGAACCGGTTATTCTTGGCAGCGGTTCACTTGGCAGGGCTATGAGAGCCAGCTCAAGCGTCACCTTCTTTCTCTCCCCTGTTAAACGGGATGACCTTACCCTTGTAGATGGGGGATTGGTGGAAAACATCCCGGTTAAAACTGTAAAGGATATGGGTGCGGATATTGTAATTGCGGTAAACACAACCAGCCCGCTCCATAACCTTAATGATCTTGATGTTCCGTGGCTTATTGTGGATCAAACGGTGAGCATACCCATGAAGCAGCTGGATAAGAAGATGCTTTCCGAAGCCGACATTGTCATAGAACCGAACATGGAAAATAGTTTAGCAACAAATTTTATAAATATAGATTCGTTAATTATTAAGGGTTATAAAAGTGCACTTCCACATATTCCAACAATAAAAGCAAAAATTGATTCCTTCACTTTCAGGCAAATAAATTCCAAAAGTTTTTATATCCGGAATATTGTTTGTTACAGAGACACCTCTCAGTTAATTAATTCCTTTTACAATAAATATTCTTCGGTTGATTCCGTTTCGAACTCAACAATTTTGCTTGATTTACTTACCCTATATAAAACCGGATTGTTTGAAAATATCCAGGCAAATATCATCCAGCATAAAGATTCTGCCCATCTTAAATTTGTTTATATGCCGGCAGCAGTTATTAAGAGCGTATCGATTGTAAGTGGAAACGGAGTAGAAAAATCGATAGTAGATTCGATATTAAATCAGCTTAATGGACAAACATATAAACCGCGCGAAATTGTTTACAGCGTAATTGAAGTTTTAAAACATTACCGTAAGAATGGATATTTAATTGCAAAATGTTCCGGCATTGAGTTTGACAAAAATACCGGGCATCTGCAGGTATTTTTTAACAACGGCATTTTAAGCAAAGTGATTATAGATGCAAACACAAGTGAAACAGTTATTGAAAGAGAATTTCCTATAAAAGCGGGTGATTATTTTTCTTATGATGTTGTTAAGGCAGGATTAACAGGTCTTAGAAGTACCGGGCTGTTCAACGATATAAACCTTTCCATTACAGAAACAGAAGAAGGAAACATTTTAAAGCTTTCACTGGAAGAACGTGTTTCAAGCCTTCTTAAAGTAGGTTTTTTAGTTAACAACACTTACAAAGCACAGCTTGGTCTGGATCTTAGAGATGTAAATTTATTCGGAGACGGAACTGAGCTGGGTCTCTTTCTTTTTGGCGGTGCAAGTAACAGGGCATACATCCTGGAGCACATAGCGTACAGGGTTTTTAACACTTACCTTACATATAAAATTAATGCTTACTACAAGTTTAATGATATCGGTGTTTATGAAAGAACCCCCTCTGAAACCGAGAAAACATTTACAAGCACAAAAACAGGTGAGTACAGGCAGATATTTTACGGCGCCTCTCTTTCCCTTGGTACGCAGATTGAAAAATTTGGCAAACTTATTTTTACCGGCAAATACCAGATAGACAAGGTAAAAAATATTGAGGGAAGCGTTGTAGATCCGTATGAAACAAAAATTGTTAGTCTTAAAATTGGGGCAACTATAGACAGCAGGAATAAATTTCCTTATCCCGATGACGGTGTTTATTTTGATGGTTATTACGAAACAGCACAGAGTTTTTTAGGCGGCGATGAAGGTTATACTCTTGTTGGGATGGACTTCAGGTACTTATTTAAACTTAACAAAAGCCAGGTGCTTACATCGAGGATACATATTGGCTTTGGAGATAAAACACTTCCACTAAGCGAGCAGTTTACACTTGGCGGTCAGCACTCCTTTTTTGGTGAATACGAAGATGAATTTAGAGGAAGGCAAATAGCCCTGGCGTCTTTAATGTACCAGCTTAAGCTACCCTTTAAAATATTTTTTGATACCTACTTATGGTTCAGGTATGATTTGGGCGCAACGTGGAGAACCCAGGAATTAATCAGGTTTAAGGATTTGAAGCATGGTATTGGGGGAACCGTTTCATTCGATACACCTATTGGTCCCGCTGATTTTTCAGTTGGAAGAAGTTTCCTGCTAAGAAAAGATCTTCCGGAAAATCCGCTTAGCTGGGGAGACATACTTTTTTATTTTTCAATTGGGCACGCAATAACTTTTTAAACGCGCTTATCTTTAGCAAGTTTGTACAGCTCAATATATTGTTCCGCAGAATGTTTCCACGAATATTCTTTTTTCATTCCATTCGATTGAAT
>CAZPSY010000003.1:0-17449 GCA_964589295.1 uncultured Ignavibacteriaceae bacterium | reverse complement strand
CTTGTCCTGAGAGTTTTATCTAATCCCGCTCCATATTCCGGGGTGAGAATTTCGTGTGAGTATTTATTGCTTACCGTGTTTATTAAATCGGCAAACACAATTCCGGTTTTCATAAAAGAGACAGAATCTTCAAACTCAATTGGTCCGTCAGAGTAGTATAACTCTCCGCTTAATTCGGCGCTAAACAAAGTTGATTTTGAAAACCTTCCCTGGTAACCAATGTTATGGATAGTAAACAGTGTAGAAGTTTTATCAAACATTCTGTCCCAGCTATAATTATCTTTTATAAATAGAGGGAGGAGACCTGTTTGCCAATCGTTGCAATGGATAACATCCGGCGCCCACTGCATTTTTTGAAGAGTTTCTATAACAGCTTTGGAAAATAGTATAAACCTTTCATCTTCGTCTGCATCATTAGTGTATAAGTGCTTGCGGTGGAAATAGTGTGGACAATCTATAAAGTTAACTTCAACACTTGATCCGGGCAGCATTGTTTGGTGAATATAAGTGGAACGTATTTGTCCGTAAATTCTAATAGCAATTTCACCAATATCGTGGTTGTAACGTAAACCGTACTTCTTTTCATCAATAGTAGAGTACTTTGGAACGAATAATTTTACTTCACACCCCAGTTTTTCAAGCTCCTTTGGCAGAGAGCCGGCAACATCTGCAAGTCCGCCTGTTTTAGCATACGGTACCGCCTCGGTTGATACAAAAGCAATTTTCATATAAACTTAAAACAATAAATGTGTTAGATTATAGACAGTTCAAAATTATTTTTTAAAAAATACTAATAAAAATTATGAATACTAAAGTTAACAACCTTTCAGTTTTTACTGATGGAAAGAAAGAGAATAAAGCAATTCTGTTTGTGCATGGTTTCCCATATGATCACCACATGTGGGATGCCCAGGTTAAAGCATTAAGCAGCAACTATTTTTGTGTTAGATACGACTTGCGTGGCCTGGGTGAATCGCCCGCAGGAGATGGACAGTTTACAATGGAAATGTTTGTTGATGATCTTAAAGAAATAATTAGCGGGATGGAACTTAGCAAACCGGTTTTGTGCGGCTTATCCATGGGTGGTTATATTTCGATTAGAGCAATGGGAAGAATAGAAAACTTGTTTAGTGCGCTGATATTATGTGATACAAAATCGGTGGCAGATGATAACGAAACAAAACTAAAACGAGCTGATGCCATCAAGAGAATAAACGACGGCGAGTTTGAATCGTTTATAGAAGAATTTGTTTCAAACTGTTTTGCAGATAGTTTTAAAAACGAATCAGAAAAAGAATATAGAGAGGTTGTAAACAGATCTTTAAAAAACGATACGGTTGGTGTTAAAGGATGTGTACTTGCAATGGCTGGAAGAACAGACACAACAGAACTTTTACAAGGAATAAAATTACCAACGCTTGTAATATGTGGAAGCGAAGATAAACTTTCTCCGCCAGCCGTGATGAAACAGATGGCAGATGAAATTCCTGGTTCGGAATTTGTTTTGGTGGAAGGAGCAGGACACATGACGCCGATTGAAAAAGCAGATCTGGTTAATGAAAAAATCATAGAGTTTCTAAATAGAAAATAGCTTTGACTTAACCTGCTCCACCGGGAAGGAATTTAGGTGTATTAAAATCCGTAAAAAACTTAACAACTTTATCTGCAAAAGTTGTCATAATTTATTTTTGCTTTTGTGATTTAGCGGTGGTTAAACAAATCAAAAATTATGAGATTTAATAAAAATGTACTGTGTGGCTTATATATTTTCCGTCATCATAAATAAATTTTGCACTAAAGAATTTATCTTCGAACAACCATGGAATAAATATTTTATCACCATCCCAAAGGTTTATCTCGGTTAGTTTCTCATTAGGCACCCATTCTAAGTTTCCTTCGTTTGAATCGATCAGCTCACCATCATAATCATTAATAACAAATAAAAAAACATGCCAGTCTTCTATACCGTCAAAAATGGGAAAAGTTATAAAACCCTTCATCTTTATTGATTTAGCATTCAAACCACTTTCTTCCTTAACCTCCCTTATGGCACATTCTTCAGGGCTTTCACCGGATTCGAACTTCCCACCCAACCCGTTCCATTTTCCGTGATGATAGTCGTTTTCTTTTTTTACACGGTGTATCATTAATGTTGAATTTGTTTTTTTATCCTGGATGTAACAAAGTGTTGCTAATTTCATTAGGGTAATAATTTTTAGTTATAAAATGAGTTGACAATATAATAAATCCGACTTAAGTTTTAATTAATATTGTTGCATAAAAATGTTGATGCCCGGTCCACAAAAAATTTAATTTGATAATAAAATATTTTCTTCAAATATTTCCTGTGTGCTTTTAAATAAGCAAGCAAACGAAGAATAAATAAAATTGGAGAACAGCCAGATGTACACAGAAGAGCTTAACTCGTTAAGCATTCTTTGGGCAGGGGAAGTGCCCGATTCAAATAATGAGCGGATGTTTCCACCCGCAAAGGATTACTATATTTTGCACGTAGCTAAAAATAAAAACGATGACGAGGATGATGACGTAGAAGAAGATGACGATTATTACAATGATGAAGAAGAGGAGGAGAAAAACCCTTTTGATAAGGAACCAACTGAAAAAGATATAGTAGAAGAGGATATCCCCTTAGTGGATCCCGAAGAGGATATGTTTGATGACGACGAAGAGGTTCCTTATAACTAAAAGTTACATTCCCAAAAACTGCTTTTCTAACAGGTAATTTTTAACATAATCATATACGCCCTCTTCTAAAGAGCTTACAGGCGCATTATAATCTGCATTCTTCAGTTTGCCGGTGTTTGCCTCGGTAAAGTACTGGTATTTATCAGCAAGATGATCCGGCAGATCGATGTATTCTATGTTGACCGGTTTATTCATTGCGTTGAATAGCGATGTTACAAGATCGTTCCATGTTCTTGCTTTTCCGGAACCAACATTAAACAAACCGTTTTTGTCAGGATGCTCTAAAAAGTGGAGCGTCATGTTAACAGCATCTTTTACATAAATAAAATCCCTCATCTGTTCACCATCTTTATAATCCTTATTTAAAGATTTGAACAGCTTTACTTTTCCCGTATTACGCACCTGCTCAAAAGCTTTATGCACAACACTTCTCATATCACCTTTGTGATACTCGTTTGGACCGTAAACATTAAAATATTTTAGCCCGACAATTTTTTCAAATGCGCGCTGTTTCATAGCCCAGAGATCAAACAGCTGTTTTGAATATCCATACATATTAAGCGGGCGAAGCTGAACACACCTTGCAAGATCATCATCAAACCCAAGTGAGCCATTACCATATGTTGCAGCAGATGAAGCATAAATAAAGCGTACATTATTTTCCAAAGAAGATTCTGCCAGTGCTTTTGTGTATTCGTAGTTGTTGGTTAAAAGAAGATCAGCATCTTTTTCGGTTGTGGAAGAGTTTGCCCCCATATGAATAATTGCTTTGGCTTCATAACCGGTTAGCCCATCATCAATAACATGCTCAATAAAATCATATTTGTTTATAAAATCTTTAAAGTTCAAGCCAACAAGATTTTTCCATTTTTCATCGCTGCCCAACTCATCTACAATCAAGATGTTCTCTTCTCCCAATTCATTAAGCCGCCATACAATTGCGCTGCCAATAAATCCGGCTCCGCCTGTTACTATAACCATAACTTTTTTCTGTTGATTTATTTAAGTTTATAATGCTGGGCAATTTAGTTATATTTCGCCTCGTTTTAAAGATTTAGGAATACAAAGACACCTGTTATGAGGCGTCTTAATCACGGAAGGAAAAATGAAAACCAGGTTCGAACAACTTGAGAAAATATTAAAAGAAAGAATCCTTGTTCTGGATGGCGCCATGGGAACCATGATACAGCGCAGGGGTCTATCTGAAGAGGATTTTAGAGGGGAAAGATTTAAAGATCATCCAAATGATCTTAAAGGTAACAACGATCTTTTATCTATCACACAGCCGGATGTTATAAAAGAAATTCATCGTGAATATTTTGCAGCAGGTGCAGATATTGTTGAAACAAATACCTTTAACGGAACTGCAATCTCGCAGGCAGATTATAAAACGGAAGAGTTTGTTTACGAGATGAATTTTGCCGCAGCAAAAATAGCAAGAGGGGTTGCAGATGAATTTAATAAAATTGATCCTGCAAAACCGCGCTTTGTTGCAGGTGCACTTGGTCCAACAAACAGAACCTTAACACTCTCGCCCGATGTAAACGATCCCGGTTTCCGTGCTGTAACCTTCGATCAGATGATGGAAGCATATTATGAATCGGCTAAAGGATTGGCTGACGGCGGCGCAGATATTTTTTTGATCGAAACAATTTTCGATACACTTAACGCAAAAGCTGCTATTTATGCTGTTGATAGAGTGAATGCCGAATTAATAAATCAACTGCCTGTAATGATATCCGGAACAATTATCGATCAGAGTGGGAGAACATTATCGGGGCAAACAGCCGAAGCTTTCTGGATTTCAATTTTCCATGCAAAAAATCTTCTTAGTGTAGGATTAAACTGTTCGCTTGGTGCAAAACAGATGAGACCTTTTGTTGAAGAGCTCTCAACGTTATCAAGCAAGTTTTTATCTGTCTATCCGAATGCAGGGCTTCCAAACGAGATGGGTGAATATGATGAAACTCCAAATGTAACCGCCTCAGTTCTAAAAGACTTTGCAGAAAACGGGTTTGTTAACATTGTTGGCGGCTGCTGCGGCACAACACCCGATCATATTAAAGATATTGCTGAAGCTGTAAAAAAATATAAACCAAGAAGAGTCCCTTCAGAAAAAAAACTTTTGAAATTGAGCGGACTCGAACCTGTTGTTGTTCAACCCGAGATGAACTTTATCAATATAGGAGAGAGAACTAACGTTGCAGGTTCAAAAAAGTTTGCACGACTTATCAAAGAAGAAAATTATGAAGAAGCGCTTTCAGTTGCTCGGCACCAGGTAGAGGGTGGCGCACAGTTTCTTGATGTGAATATGGATGAAGGGATGATCGAATCGGAAGAAGTGATGACTAAGTTTTTAAACTTACTTGCCACGGAACCCGATATAGCAAAACTTCCAATTGTGATCGATTCATCAAAATGGAGTGTGATTGAAGCAGGATTAAAGTGTCTGCAAGGTAAAGGAATTGTTAACTCGATAAGCTTAAAAGAGGGTGAAGAGGAATTTATCAACCATGCAAATGAAATTCTTCGTTACGGTGCCGCTGTAATTGTTATGGCATTTGATGAAACAGGACAAGCAGACACATTTAATCGAAAGATTGAAGTTTGTGAACGTGCTTATAAAATTTTAACTGAAAAAGTTGGCTTCTCTCCGCAGGATATAATTTTTGATCCGAATATTTTAACCGTTGCAACCGGTATTGAGGAGCATAACAACTACGCAATAAATTATATTGAAGCAATTAGATGGATAAAACAGAATTTGCCTTATGCTAGTGTAAGTGGTGGGATAAGCAATCTTTCCTTTTCTTTCCGGGGCAACAATCCTGTTAGAGAAGCAATGCACTCTGCGTTTCTTTACCACGCTATAAAAGCCGGGTTGGATATGGGAATTGTAAATTCGGGTCAACTTGAAGTTTATGAAGAAATACCGAAAGATCTGTTGGAACGAGTTGAAGATGTTATACTTAACCGCAGACCGGACGCAACCGAGAGAATGATAGAGTTTGCAGAAACTGTTATTGGTAAAGAGAAAGACGAGACTAAAAAAGATGAATGGAGAAACACTTCTGTTGAAGAAAGACTAAAGCATGCATTAGTTAAAGGAATTGTTGAATATATTGATGATGATGTTGAAGAAGCACGACAAAAATTTAATACTTCGCTGGAAATTATTGAAGGACCGTTAATGGATGGAATGAGTTATGTCGGCGATCTGTTTGGTTCCGGTAAGATGTTTCTCCCGCAGGTTGTTAAAAGTGCAAGGGTGATGAAGAAAGCGGTAGCTAAACTTATTCCCTATCTCGAGAAAGAGAAAGCGGGGTCAAGTACTTCCCGTGGTAATGGGAAAGTGCTAATGGCTACCGTTAAAGGCGATGTGCATGATATCGGTAAAAACATTGTTGGTGTGGTGCTTGGTTGTAATAATTATAACGTGATTGATCTGGGTGTGATGGTTTCAGCAGAAAAAATTATTACGGAAGCAGCTGAACAGAATGTAGATGTAATCGGGTTAAGCGGCTTAATTACACCATCACTTGATGAAATGGTACATGTTGCAAAAGAGATGGAGCGGAAAGGAATCAAGAAACCTTTGCTTATTGGCGGCGCAACAACATCACGGGTTCATACTGCGGTTAAAATTGCACCACACTATAATGGTACTACCATTCATGTGCTTGATGCTTCACGGAGCGTGCCCGTTGTTAGTAAACTCTTAAGTGAAAACGAAGATGAGAAAAAGAAGTTTATGAGTTCATTTAAAGATGAATATGATAAACTGAGAGAAGACTATCTTAAAAGAAAATCAGGTAAGAGCTTTATTACACTTAATGAAGCAAGGGCAAACAGCTTAAAAACAGACTGGGAAAGTGTAAAAATTGCTAAGCCTAAAAAAGAAGGCATTACCGCATTAAAAGATTTTCCACTTGAGGAATTACGAAAGTATATTGACTGGACACCATTCTTTACAACCTGGGAATTGAAAGGGAAATACCCCACAATTTTTAAAGATGAAAAATTAGGAGATGAAGCGAAGAAACTTTTTGATGATGCAAATAAACTATTAGATGAGGTTAGCAGCAGCAAATCGCTTACTGCGAACGGAGTGTTTGGGATTTTTGCTGCTAATACAGTTGGTTATGATGACATTGAAATTTATTCAAATGAAAATCGCAGCGGTGTTTTAACAATTCTACATACCCTGCGACAGCAGATTAAAAAAGCTGAAGGACAGCCCAATTTTGCCCTCTCAGATTTTATCGCACCGACCGAATCCAACAAAACAGATTATCTTGGTGCATTTGCAGTTACTGCTGGCAATGGTATAGAAGAGCTTGTGAACATGTATGAAAAAGATCATGATGATTATAAAATTATCCTCGTTAAAGCTTTGGCAGACAGACTTGCCGAGGCGTTTGCAGAGCATCTTCATGAAAAAGTAAGGAAGGAATACTGGGGCTATGCAGGAGATGAAAATTTCTCGAGCGAAGATCTGGTAAAAGAAAAGTACGTTGGAATTCGTCCAGCTCCCGGTTATCCGTCTCAACCTGATCATACTGAAAAGCCGATTATTTTTAATCTGCTTGGTGTTGAAGAAAAGACCGGGATTAAACTGACTGAAAATTTTGCAATGTATCCAACGGCTTCAGTTTGTGGACTACATTTTGCTAATTCTGTCGCAAAATATTTTAACGTTGGAAAGATAGCTAAAGACCAGGTGCTTGATTATCATCGCCGCAAAGGAATGAGTGTTGACGAAATTGAAAAGTGGCTCAGCCCGATATTAAATTATTAATCTTTCTACTTCTTAATATCGAAATTCTAATATGTAACATTTATAATAAATGAGTGGAGATAATATGAAGAAAAGCTGTTCCTGGCCAACCAACGACCCCTTGATGAATAAATACCACGATAAAGAATGGGGTGTACCACTTCACATCGATAAAAAACTGTTTGAGTTTTTATTGCTTGAAGGAATGCAGGCCGGACTTAGTTGGAGGACAGTTCTTTACAAAAGGGAAAATTTCCGCAAGGCATTTGATAACTTTGATTTTAATAAAATTGCAAAGTATAATAAAAGAAAGATCAGCTCTCTTCTTAAAGACGAAGGAATTATAAGAAACAAACTAAAGATTGAATCGACCGTAACAAACGCTAAAGCATTTTTAGAAGTAAGAAAGGAATTCGGAACGTTTAACAAATACATCTGGAACTTTGTAAATGGTAAGCCAATTCAAAACAAATTTAAATCATTAAAAGAACTTCCCGCAAAAACAGAACTCTCTGACCTGATCAGCAAAGACCTTAAGAAAAGAGGATTTAAGTTTGTAGGTTCAACTATAGTTTATGCACACATGCAAGCCACCGGCATGGTGAACGACCACGTTGTTGAATGTTTCAGGTATAAAGAATTAGAATAAAACCTGTTCTATTCTATCTTTAACGTGGCTTTAAATAGTATTGTGTTTCTCTCCTCATAAAAATTCATTACATCAAGAAGGGCAAGGTCTAAAGTTAGCCAATTTTCCAGCTTCAGCTCGCGGTTAAGGATAAACCCAAAGTTTGTTAATCCTGTACCATCTCGAACAACACCGTTTTTTATTGTAAACTGGTACCATGCTGAAGCATCGAGCACCCCACCGGCAAATAAGCTAAAATTATTTTTTAAAACTCTAAAAGTATATCCAACTTCTGCAAAAATTGATTTATCCGGGTCATTATAAAAATTGTATGCTACTATAACCCACACAGGAAAATCTTCATTTCCAGAAAATCTGAAATTTGCCTCAATTGTATGAGAACCGTTTCTATTATCTTTCCAGTTGTTCCACAACGATGTAATGTAAGCGATGCTTGTAGTATCTCCAAGGCTGTTGGTGATAGCCCGCTTTATTAACATATCAGGGAAATAATATCCTGTTACGCCCAGTGTAAATGTGCCAATTTCTGTTCCGAAATTGTAAAATAGGTTAGA
The DNA here is from genome assembly GCA_964589295.1 of uncultured Ignavibacteriaceae bacterium. Lineage (GTDB taxonomy): Bacteria > Bacteroidota > Ignavibacteria > Ignavibacteriales > Ignavibacteriaceae > JAZGGS01. The sequence goes on along the minus strand of CAZPSY010000003.1, from coordinate 8,763 downwards.
AATTACCTGGGAGAATGCTATTTTATCAAGATGTGGTGGGTATATTTCTCCCGGGTTTGAAGGATTTTCAAAGTCAGGATGTTTAGCTTCGCTTTCAGACAGCCCATAAACTCCATAAAAGGATAGCTCTATCCCACGGAAAAGAAGACTAGCGTATGGTTCAAATACCGGTGCCTTCGAAAGGTTCAAGCCTCTCCACATATAACGTGATGAATAAGCCGTACCGTAACGTACTTGAAAATCGCTCTGCTCTTCCTCAGTTAACTTCATCGGTTTTCGAATTTCCTGGGCAAGTAATTTACTCGGCAATATAAATAGCGCCGATGAAGTGAGAACAATCGTTAATAGGTATATTGAAAAAATATTTTTCATGCTTAGTCCTAAAAGTAAAATTTAAAATACAACTCCAACAAATCTCATTGTTTGCTCATCACCAAACTGTGTTTGAAAATTTATGCTAACAATTACTTTTTCTATTTCATCCACAGCAATGCCATTAATAAAAGCCGGATCAACATTTATCTCAATCACTTGCCAGTAATCTTCTTCGTATAATCTGAAAGTCGGAGAATTACTTCTTAATAGACCTTCTGGTTCACAAGTCACTTCGATATTTATTAATTTAGGTCGCGTAATAATTGCACCCCTCTCCTGGTTGGTTAACCAGGCAAACGAAAATTTTCTGTTTTCAATCAGCCTCAAATCAAAGGCATCAATCACATCTCTTTCACTCATCAATTCAAACTCTTCGAGTGGAACCCAATTCGATCTTATTTCAAGTTTTTCGGGGGGCAGGAGCTCAAAGCGCCAATAAGTTGAATCTGGCCCCGGTAAAGATGGATTAAAAAACCTAATAACATCTCCACTATAAAGCCCCTCAACAGCGAAAGTTTTATTTACCATTTCAGAATTTTTTGTAATAAAATCCAGGTTTATGTAAGATCCAAGGCCAGAGTGAATTAAGTTTTCTCCCTCATAAATTTTGAAGTGGTACGAGGAGAGATTATTCATCCGGGCCCCCGATATACTGAAGTCAAAAGAAATACTTTCCTCAAATCGATAGGTAACAATCTCTTCGAAATTATACGATCTCTTTATCGAGAAATCATATGTTAATCTGTTTTCCGCACGGGCAATACAGTTTACTACCCAATATCCCTCATCTTCAAAGTAAATTCCGCGCTCACTTTTGCCTTTTATTTCACCCACCACATAAAAAACCCCTGGTTGGCGAATAACAATGTCCATCCTAATCTCATAATCTCCAGGATTAATACCCCTATCCACATTAGATTTCAATGCGACATCTTCGGATGAAAAATAATCTACCTGACCACTACTGTATTGCAGCCCCCCCACATAATTACTAAACCCGATGTAAGATTCCCCAATCTGCTCAATAATATTAAAAATACTTACGGTGTATTCAATATCGGCGAAATTGTTTGACCAATCGGAGAGTCTGTCCTGGATATCAAAACTTTCTTTTGCAAAAACTATTATAGTATCAAGTACTTGAATCGTATTCTGGCCCCCAAAGCGCAACTCATCCGGTTGTGCAAAAGAGGAAACCACAAATAATAAAGTTAGGATAAACGCTAATATTATTTTCATCATTTTAGCTCTACAACGATCTCTCTATTTAATAAATACATTTTCAAATTAACTCCTTCCCGGTTGGTCAAATTCCTTTTTTAATGCCGTTGCATTAATTTTAAAACCAACCGTGTCACTAATTACCGTAAACTCACTTCCAATCTCCCTAATAATTCCTTCAAGTATTACGTCAGGAAGATACTTTGGCAATTTTCTTCTAACCAAACAAAAAACATTGAAATTAAAAGTTCCTGCATTTTTTGGTCTAAAATAGAAATGCCCGTTACCGGTTTTTTTATCCGTTATGATTGAAAAGTCCAGGGAACGGATGCTGTTCGTTTTGTCGTCAATAAAAAAATATCTCACACCGGACTTCTCTTCCAGGGTTTGAAGATTGGAAACCGAAATGAGAATATGTAAACTATCGCGCCCGATAATTAGCCAATCTGTAACTTCCTGAACACTAAGTAAAATGGGCAGGCTGTAAGAGGCAATTACACTATCCTGAATAGTTTCAAATTCCTTAAGTCGCGCCTTTAGCTCGAGTTCACTATTGTCTCGCTCGATAATTACAGCAAGAAGCTCAACAAGAACCACAAGATATAGTACAAAGTAAAAAGAGATTTTTCTGGTTGCCATTTCTAATCAAGATGTTGTTTGGTTAAACAGCCGTTTCCATCTTATTTTAATCCTTTTGTAAAATGTATGCCTGGGTAAGTTCCGATAACCCGGAGCACTCATTTCGTTCATTATTATCTTAAGACTGTTATCAATATTTTCTAAATGTTTAATTAGCCTGTCATTTGTATTGTTGGTCTTTTGCATGTATTCAGCGGGTCTTAACTGGTTAGCTGAAAGCCATTTTAATCTTTCCGACTCTGTTTCCATCATATTATTATAATTTTTCAATACACCTCTGAACTCTTCTCCGCTTCTGGAAACAAGTTCCGAATTGATCTTATAGAATTTATCTATCATCTCTTTTTCACGTTCAAACACTCCGTTAGATGAGGCGGTTGAGTTTTTTACGCCCTCTGTTAGACTATTAGTGACACTCTGAAAAGCTGCTCTTGCATCAGTTACAAGACTTCCGATCATATTGTTGTATTTTTGTAATTCTTCATGAAACTCCTCACCGCTTTTTGAAATAAGTCCGGAATTGATTTTATAAAATTGGTTTATCAACTCTTTTTCACGTTCAAATACCCCCTTGGTTTCAACGGATGAGTTTTGCACCCCCTCTTTTAAGCTATTCGTAATACTTTGGAAAGATACTCTGGTATCGGCAATTAAATTTTCAACCAGGGAATTGTACCTTTTGATAGTTTCTTTTTCGTTTTGAAGAAAGATCCCAACCTGGTTGGTTGAATCCACAATTCCTTGGGAGATATTTTGCCTAATTTTCACATTATCTTCATTTAATTGAAGTAGCCGCTCCTCGGTTTGCTTTTTAATTTTGTCAATAATTTCCATTTCTTTACTAAGAAAAGATTCAATAGCGCTTTTGGTTTCCTGCGCACTTTTCATAAGGGTTTGTCCAACTTCCGATGGAACAGATTCAGAGAGCGTATCAACCGTTTCCGCAAGATTATTAATACTCGATTGAAGACCACTGTCGCTATCTCGGGGCGCAAAAAATGAAACTGCAGCGAGCATACACAACATGGTGAACTCAACAAGCAGCCCTATCATAACAAGGTTCGAATCTATTTTTCCTTCCTGGTTTAGTAGGAAATCGGGGATGTATGGAACATCGCTTATATTGCCTAGCCCTCTTAATCCAACTATTATTACAAGGAGGGCCGCGCCAGCATAAACCATTGCCTGAATAGATTTTTCATACTCAGCTGCAAAACTGTACTTTAACCAATTGCTAAAGGGATTGTTCCAGGAATATTTTTTCCATGGTTTTCTAGGCATTGAATTACTTGCTTTTAATTATTGATTTTGATGTTAATATATTAGGATTATTGGCCCTAATAGGTCTCCAAATGGAATTGCTCACCCGAATAAAGAAATAAATACCCTCTTAAAAACAAAACTGGTTTTACAATATAACTTAATAAATAATCGATCCAAAGGAGACGATATTTTCAAATTGTAATTAAATAATTTATCTATAAAAATCAATTAGTCTTAAAGGAACCTGATAAATTTTCTGTGTTTTTATTTGATAAATTCAATTAATAGTGTTGATATGAAAAATTTGAGATTCTCATTGTGAAGGATTAGAGGTAAAACAATATCAACCTGCATAGTGAACGACAACGTGGTTGATTGTTTCAGGTCTAGAGAGGTTCATAAATAAAACATCTGTATTGGAAAGATGGAAATTTTAAGCATGTTCCACGTCACTTTATTTAATTTCAAAAACCACTATATTTAATTTTATATATGATATTTTCCATTCAACACAATTAAATTTTTACAAAAGTTTCCGTTTCTTAACTTTTACTGTTCATTAATTATAAAAGTGCGTTTACTGAATTGATTGTAACATTATTTGTAAGTATGGTGTCTTAAGTAGCAATGAAATATAAATCTATTAATAGGTAAGAAAATGAAGTTTAGAAAAAGTACATTAATTAAAACAGGTTCAGTTGTTGGTATTGTAGTCCTGGGAATACTAATTATGTCTGTCCTTGGCTCAACAGAAAAGGAGAGCAACAAAAGAGAAGTTGAACCGGAAGTGAGATTGGTTAAAACAGAATCTGTATTATTTGGCGACCTTGTCCTGGAAATAGAAGGAAACGGCCTGATTGAATCACAAAAAACATTACAGGTTATTTGCCAGGCGCCCGGAGAAGTAATGTTTGCGAAGAATGATTTGAAAGATGGAACCTTTGTACGAAAAGATGAATTGGTTTTGCAAATCGATTCAAGAGAAGTAGAAAACAGGCTCTATACATTACGCTCGGAATTTGTTAATTCTGTTGCACTTATTCTTCCTGAAATAAAAATTGAAGATGATGAGGCTTACCGGAAATGGTATGAGTATTTCAGCAAGCTTGATATACATCAACCTATACCTGAATTGCCCGAAATATCAAACCCGCAGGAAAAAACTAAACTAAGTACAAGGGGTATCTACAGTAAGTATTATGCAGTTAACAACCAGGAAATTCTACTTTCTAAACATAGAATAGTTGCACCGTTTACTGGTTACATTAACTCAAGCGGGATAATCAAGGGAAGCTATGTTTCAACAGGGCAGCAGCTGCTTACACTTAGTGATGCGAGGAATGTTGAGATAGCTGTGCCGTTACTAATTGATGAAATTAATCTTATTTATTTTTCTTCCCCGCCCGTTGTAAAAATCTTTACTGATAAAAATAGAAACGAAGTTTTGTCTGGCAAGATCTACCGGAAAGAAACACTTCTTAACAGGAACTCGCAGACTTTAAATGTTTATGTTTCTTTTCAAAACAGTAAGCTAAACACTTCCTTTTTACCAGGTAATTATGTTTCTGTTAAAATTGATGGTATGACGATGAATGATGTAGCTAAAATTCCAAGATATGTTGTTGATAACGAAAACCATGTTTATACAATGGAAGATGGAAAGCTTGCAAGAAGAAAGGTGGAGGTTGTAGCAATCCAGGGTGATGTAGCTATAATAAAAAACACCGTTCCAAATGAAATGAAAATTATTACCACCATATTACAGAAACCGATTATTGGTATGGATATAAAATCGGCTAACGAATCAATTGAGCTGAAGGAAGAAGTTCCGAAGGTGGGAAAAGAAAATCAGTTATCGCAATCAGAATAAGAAAAATTGAGTTTTAAAAAGGTTTAATTATGGCATCCAAATTCATACAATATTTTATTAAGCACTCGGTTGTTACAAACTGGGTTATGATAATAATTTGCATTGCGGGAATATTTGCACTCTCAAATCTTCAAAAAAGAATTAATCCAAAATTTGAAATAGAAGAAATTGAAATAGACGTTCCCTTCCCCGGCGCTTCGGCATTAGAAGTTGAAGAAGGTATTGTGGTTAAGATAGAAGAGAGTTTAAGGGGGCTTGAAGGGATTGAAAAAATCAGGTCTACTTCTGCAGATAACTGGGGTAGTGTAACTGTGGAAATTTCCCAGGGATATGATATGAACCGCGCTATCCAGGAAATAAAGAACTCAGTTAACTCTATTAATTCTTATCCCACCGAAGCTGAAAAACCGGTTGTTACACAGCGAACTATGTGGAACAGGGCAATAATGTTCAGCATTTACGGACCCGATGATTTATTCACTTTAAAAAAGATAGTTGAAGAGTTCAGGGATGAGCTGCTTGCAACAGGTAAGATGTCAAACATCTGGTGGTGGGGGATTCCCGACAGGGAGTTTTCCATTGAAATATCCCCCGAAGACCTGATAAGGTATAAACTTACTGTTGCTGATATAGCCACGGCAATCCGAAATTCAAATTTAAATCTTTCTTCCGGCTCAGTTTTAACAGAGCAGGAAGAAATTCTTATAAGAACTTATGAAAAGAAATACGAAGCGGTTGATTTTGAAAGAATTGAAATCGCCTCCTCGATAGACGGGCGAAAGATTTATCTTTCCGATATATGCACGATACGCGAGCAGTGGCCAGAGAACAGGATGTATTCTGAATATAACGGACGCCGCTCAGTTGGCTTCAACATATTTTACAATAACAATGAGGATGTTGTAGAGATAGTTGAAGTCGCTGAAAACCTTGCTGCAGAATATGAACAAAAATATGCCGGGCTGGTTCACTTCAATACATTCATAAAAGAAACAACGGAACTAGAAGAACGGATCCAGTTGATGACACAAAACGGGCTCATCGGCTTGGTTATGGTTTTGCTATTGCTTGGGATATTCCTTAATGCGCGTTTGGCTTTCTGGGTTGCACTCGGTATTCCTATCTCGCTGTTGGGTATGTTCTTTGTTCTCTGGACTTTGAACATAACAATTAACGAGATGAGTCTCTTCGGAATAATATTAGTTATTGGAATACTGGTTGATGACGGAATTATAATTGGTGAAAGCATTTACTCGCAGTGGGAAAAATATGGTAAAAAACCAATTCGTGCTGCAATAGATGGAACAATGGAAGTTATAAAGCCGGTTACAATTTCAATCATCACCACAATTGTAGCGTTTACACCTTATTTTTTCTTTTACGGGATGCTTGGTAAACATGTTTGGCAGATTGCCGCAGTGGTTATTATATCGCTCCTATTCTCTTTAGTTGAAGCAATAGTAATTCTTCCTGCGCACATTGCACACTCGCGTGCACTTATACCAGATGCAGAGAACAACAGGTTATTAACCAGGATGAGGAAAAAACTTAACACATTTTTGCAATGGATAACCAACACAGCATATAAAAATTTTCTTGCTTTTTGTTTGAGGAACAGGTGGTCGGTATCTGCTGCGGTGTTTGCAGTTATATTAATTATTGCCGGGTTGTTCCAGGGTTCTCATGTGCGCGCACAGTTCTTTCCAGAAATTGAGCCGCCCTACGCACGAATCCAGGTTGAAATGCCCGCCGGCACATCTGCGGAAGTTGCAAACGTAATAAGGTACAGCGTTATAGATAAAGCAGTAGATTTTGCACACGAATGGGAGATGGAAGGGAAGGCTTATCCAATTGAAAATTATACTTCATGGATGAATGGCGGCATATTGAATATTTTTATTGTTCTTCCATCTTCTGCAGACCGGGAATACTCTATCGCTGAATTTTCTCAAGCACTTGGTGACTATATTGGATCGGTTCCGGAAGCTGAAAACGTTACTGTTGGCAGCTGGAATTTTGGAGGGAGACCTATCTCCGTACGGTTTGCCAGCACAGATTATGAACAGCTCTTTAAAGCAAAAGAATTACTGAAAGAAGAACTTAAAAAAATAGACGGCGTAAAAGATATCCAGGATGATACACCACTTGGTAATAATGAATTTGTTGTGGAGCTAAAACCTAAAGGAAAGGCAATTGGTTTTACGGTTCGCGATCTTACGACACAGCTTCGCCAGGGTTTTTACGGGCAGGAAGTTATGCGTCTGCAAAGAGGAAGAGATGAGTTAAAGGTTTGGGTAAGATTTACAAAAGATGAAAGGATATCTATAAGCCAGATTGAAAACCTTAAGGTAAGAGTACCATCTGGTGATTATGTTCCTTTTAAAGAAGTTGCATCTTTCAGGATTGAAAGAGGCTTACGTAGAATAAGGCATGAAGATACTGAGCGTTCTGTTACAGTTCATGCGGATCTTGATTATTCAAAAAACGACCAGGCAATTGTTCTGCAGGAACTTGAAGCGTCAGTAATTCCATCTGTACTTTCGCAGGTAGATGGAGTTACAAGAAAGTTAGGCGGGCAATCGGAAATGGTTGATAAAATGCTGGACTCAATGGTCTTTTCTATGGCTATTGCACTTGTTATCATGTTTACAATTCTTATGTTCCTGTTTAAATCATATATGCAAACCCTGCTTATAATGAGTTTAATTCCGCTTGGTGTAATTGGCGCCGTTCTTGGGCACTATGTTATGGGCATACCGGTTTCAATACTTTCTTTCCTCGGTATCGTTGCGCTTGCCGGAATAATTGTTAACGACTCCGTTGTGCTTGTGCATAAATATAACACCCTGGTTAAATCCGGAATGGAAGTTGGTGAAGCGCTTCTGGAGGCAGGAGCTTCCAGGTTCAGACCAATTGTTTTAACAACCGTGACAACGGCTGCAGGGTTAGCACCGATTATTTTACTTAGAAGTGAACAGGGTCAGTTCCTTGTTCCAATGGCGGTTTCGGTTGCGGCTGGATTGATCTTCGGAACATTGATAACTCTGCTGATGCTTCCTTCAGCGCTCTATGCGATAAGCGATTTGCGGGTAATGATAAATAAATTAAAAAGCCGGAAGAGAAACAGGTTAGAACTTGAACCAGCATACCAGCAGGAAATAAAGAGCAACTAATAGTAGCTTTCTTAGCGGCTTTGCATAAGCAAAAGGTTTAAGCAAAACCGCAAAAGATCATAAAAGATTTTTTGCAAACCACTGATGCAGAGGCAGCATATCTTTAAATATTTTATAAACTATCTCAGCAGCATCTTTATCATAGAGCTCTTTAACGTTTTTGTTTTCATACCATCCAAACACACCATCATATAATAAATAGTCAGCAAAAGGAGAATCCGG
>CAZPSY010000002.1:3167-27342 GCA_964589295.1 uncultured Ignavibacteriaceae bacterium | reverse complement strand
ATATTTTTTAGAACTTTATTTATTTGAATAGACTTAGTTGCTTGTGATCTTATTAAGTTTTTGATTTTAAAGTATATAACTAAATCTCAATCAATTTTCTAGTGACAATTTCATCAATAACTATATTCATTTCAATGAAAAAATTAGTGGATGAATTGCTGTTTGGCAATTATGTAGAAACACAGTGCACTCCATCCGTATATACTTGCCAATTGTTAATTGAGTATTGCAAAAAATAAGTTTAAGTTAAACTTGTTGCCTGATTGCATTTCCTCTCTGCTGCCAGAAAATATTTTTTAATTTCTAAAAATTGTTAACCGACTTTATCCGGGAACTTTCTATCGAAAGAAAAATAAAAAGCTGAGTACTTGTAAAATTCAAATAAGGAAGGTTGCTATGCACACATTAATTCTAAAAAATTCGTTTAGACTAATCTTCACTCTCGCATTTCTAATAATCTTCAGCGTGATACCCTTAAATGCGCAAGATAAAATGGAGGTTGCAGGAAAAATATCTGCCACAGTCACAGAAGGTTATAATTTTGATGTTGGTGATATGGATGGTCACATTTTTCACATCAGTAAATCTGAGGGGATAAGTACCAGTACCGGTAAAAATAGTATGATGGATGGTGCTTTAGTTGTTAATAATAATTTTAGTAACCTGGTAAAAGGGAATGGATCTAACGAGGGTTATATAATTTTAAGTAAAGATGGGAGTACTACGGTTGCTAAATGGGAAGGGAAGGTTACTACTGTTTTATCTGGCGATATACCCATAATAACAATGGAAGGAACTTTCACCTATATAAGCGGGGCTGGTAAATATGAAAATATTCAAGGAAGCGGTAAATTTAAAGGAATGTATATTACAGCTAACACGTACTTAGTAGATTGGGATGGAGTATACTTTATAAAAAAGTAACGGGCATTTTTTAACAAAGTTTACAGGTATTCAGCTTTATTTAAATACTCCATCACGCTATTATACTTTTTCGAAACTATGTACTTGAAGATATTCACCTTCTCCAGGGTTATCGATCCCCCAGAGTTGGCTTCCTCAGATATTATATTTAAGGAATTGTTTTTTAACTAAAGTATTCATCCATCTCCCATTTTAATGGATTTAACTCAATATATCTTCTGATATTATACAAATCTCTTTCATTTCTTATGATATGCTCATAATAATTGCGCTGCCAGATTGAGTCTCCATAAGTTTTTCGCTGTGCATTAATTCGTTTAGTTACAGCGGATTTAAAACCCCGGATAAATGAACCCAACGTTTGCGATGGAGATTTAAAATTATCCTTTGTAGGGGCGTAATGCGTTACGCCCTTTCCCGGAAGCGAATTCTCTTCGCCTGTATCAGGGGGCGAATCCTTTACGACCTTTTTCGAGAATAAATCATTTTCGCCCTTATCCTGGGGCGAATTCAATTCGCCCCTACGTTCAATAATTATTATTCCTTGGATATGATTTGGCATTATAACATAATAATCGAGGTCTATGTTTTTTCGGATCGTTGGCGTTTTCAGCCATTCGTCTTTAACAATTTCACCGTAATTATTAAGTATCATTTTTCCATTTTTAACGCCTCCAAAAATAGAGCGATGATTATATGAGCATATCGTTACATAATACCACCAGGGATTTGTGTAATCAAATTCTTCTAATCTAATTGATTTTCTGTGATGAATCTTTGGATTGAATTTCATTGTTCCCACCAATTTTATTTTATTGAATAGATTGGGTTGAACGCTCTCTATAGTTTACAGTTCGTCATAAAGCTGTTTAAATTTTTGTAAATCTTCCCAGCAAGGACGTTTCCAGTTTGGGTTCCTTAAAAGCGCAGCAGGATGATATGTTATCATTACTTTTGCATTTTCAAATTCAAATACTTTTCCCCTCATACTTGTAAGCGATTCTTTTTTCTTCAACAATCCTTTTGCAGCAGTTAAACCCAAACATAAAATTAACTTAGGTTGAATTAGCTCAATTTGTTTTTTTAAATACGGAAGGCAAGTTTCCATTTCATCCGGTAAAGGCGTTCTGTTATCAGGCGGACGGCATTTTACTATATTTCCTATGTAAACGTCATCCCTGCTGAAGTTAATCGCTTTGAGAATATCTGTAAGGAGCTTTCCTGCTCTTCCAACGAAAGGTAAACCCTGTTTATCCTCTTCCGCTCCGGGTCCTTCGCCTATAACCATTACATCAGCGTTAGGATTACCGCTGCCAAAAACAAATTTGTTCCTTCCTTTATGCAGAACACAATTTGTGCAGTTGTTTATTTGTGCTTCCAGGTCTTTAAGCGTAACGGCAGATTCCCACGATTTCTTTTCAACAGGAAATATTTCTTGCTCAATTACTTTTACTTTTTTGCTTTTAGTTGGAGCCTCAGGTTTTTTTGATTTGGTCATTAACAACTCATCACCAAAAATATCTTTCTGGTCTTTAAGTGCTTCTATAATTTGTTTTTTTTGTGGATCGTTCATTTGTTATACAATAATAAAACCACTAAAGATTTTTTCACAATAAAGTCTTCTTAAAAGCAAAGCAGCTGTCATTGCGAGGAACTTTGTGACGAAGCAATCTTTTATTTTGCTTAAAACGAGATCACTTCGCTACGCTCGTGATGACAGAACTACTTTAGAGATAGCTTCTAAATGATTATTATTAAATCTTATTTATCTCCGAAAGGATTTTGTTTGCAACCTGGAACTTTGATTGAAGAGCAAGTTTTACCGCTTTTCCCTCTTTCCTTAGGATAGTAACTTTATTCGTATCTCCCTCAAAGCCGGTTCCCTTTTCTTTTAACGAATTAAGAATAATCATATCTAGGTTTTTCTCTTTCAATTTTTTCTTTGCGTTAGCTAATTCATTATTTGTTTCCAACGCAAACCCAACAACAGTTTTCCCGTTTGAATTTAAGCTTGATAAAATATCTGTAGTTTCAACAAGTTTAAGAATAGGGAGCTTATCACTTTTCTTAATTTTTTTATTAGCAACGCTTCCAGGTTTATAATCCGCAACGGCTGCAGCCATTATCAAAATATCATTTTTTTGCAACTCTTTTTTTACAGCTGCAAACATATTTTGCGCTGTTCTCACTTTTATAAGATTTATTTCAGGGTAAGGAATTTCGTTAGAAGGACCAGAAATAACCGTAACATTCGCACCTCTTAAAAAAGCTGCTTTTGCAACTGCAAATCCCATCTTTCCTGAAGAACGATTACCCAAATACCTTACAGGGTCAATATCTTCATAAGTTGGTCCTGCAGAAACCAGGATTCTTTTACCTATAAAATCTTTTGTATAACCTGATAGAATAAGTTCAACCGAATCGATAATTTTGTTTATTTCAGCAAGCCGTCCTTCTCCAACCAACCCGCTGGCTAGTTCTCCCTCTTCAGCATAAACGATGTAGTACCCAAAAGATTCAAGACGTTTAATATTTTCCTGCGTAATCCTGTTTTTGTACATATCAACATCGGCAGCCGGTGCAATAATTAAAGGAGATCTTAAAGCAGTTACCAAAGTTGTTAAAGCATTATCCGCAAATCCATGCGAAATTTTAGCAATTGTATTTACAGTTGCAGGGGCAATAAGCATAAGATCTGCCCACAAAGCATAATCGATATGCCACGTGGTTAGTGCTGTACCAGTTTTACTTGATGGAGGAAATGTGTGAACAATCACATCGTTACCGGAAAGTGAGGCAAGCGTAAGAGGGGTTATAAATTCAGTTGCAGAAGGTGTCATCACCACTTTAACTTCTGCGCCCCGCGTCTTTAAATCCCGGATAATATAACAAGCTTTATAAGCAGCAATGCAGCCGGTTATCCCGAGTAAAATTTTCTTACCAGTTAGAGGATCTTTTTGCATATAATGTTAACTGATATTATTAAAAAATAAATCCGGCATTAAGCCGGATTATAAAAAAATTAAAACAAAAATAGTTAAGTTTTACTCTTTGTACTCGTAATCAATCTCTCCATTCAAAAATTCTCTTATTGACTGGATATGAGGTTTTTCCCTTGCTTCCATATCAAGTGCAATTTTTAACTGTGCAGGATTCTCAATATCTTCATTTTCGTCTTCGCTTACTACCGTTGGGATAGTACTGAGAAGAGCATTAAACTCAATTTTATTCTCATCATTTACCTGGCGTGCTCTTTTTGCACTTACAATAATTGCTTCGTAAATATTGTCCGCTCTATCATCAAAAGATCTTAAATCAATTGTTTTGATTTGCATTATTCAATTCTCCTGTTTGGTTATTTTTCTTATTAAATCCGATGTTTCTTTAATTGCTATTTCTAAATCTTTGTTCTCTATAATATAGTCAAATTGATCCTTAAGACTCAATTCCATTTTTGCTCTCTCAACCCTCTTTTTAAAGTCCTCGCTGTTCTCTGTCTGCCTGCCTTTCAATCTTTTTATCAGTTCTTCATAACTTGGAGGCATAATATAAATTAGATGCGCCTCCGGGTAAATGGTTTTTAATGAAAGGGAACCTTTAACATCGAGCTCTAAAAGTATTGTTTTTCTTTCGTCAATACAATTATCAATCGTCTTTTTAAATGTTCCGTAATAGTAATCGTAAAATTTTTCCCATTCAACAAACTCATTATCTTCAATTTTTTCAATAAACTCATTTTCGGTGATGAAATAATATTCAACTCCATCAATCTCTACATCTCTTTTAGGTCTTGTAGTTGCAGAAACAGAAAAGACAAATTCAGGATAATGTTTTAAAATTTGTTTTACAATGGAAGTTTTTCCAGCCCCGCTTGGAGCGGAAACAACTATTATCTCTCCTTTTCCAGTCTGCAATTATCACTCAATATTTTGAATCTGTTCTCTAATCTTCTCTATCTCTTCCTTAATAAGCACAACTTTATGTGTAATTGATGTTGAGATAGATTTAGAGGAAATTGTGTTAGCTTCCCTGTTCATTTCCTGGCATAAAAAGTTTAACTTTCTGCCCGGCTCAGTTTCCTTACTGATACACTCTAGAAAAAATTTAAGATGACTTTTTAACCGTACGCTTTCCTCGGTAATATCTGCCTTATCGGCAATAAGCGCCAACTCTAAATTAAGTCTTTCCTCACTTATTTTACTGTCGGCTAATAATTCGGTAATCCTCGCTGTTAATTTTCCATAGTAGTCATTTATACTTTTCTTATACTCGTTACCAATATCATTAACATTTTTTTCAATGAAGTGTATTCTTTTTGTAAGATCTTTACCTAATTCACGCCCCTCATTCTTCTTCATAATTTGCAGGTTATTCAGAGCTGTATTTACAGTCTTCTTTACCTTGTTGAATTCTGCTTCACTTAAATCATAATCTGAAGATACAATAAATTCTTTATTGTTAAGAAGGTGTTCTAATTTAATCTCTTCAGAAAGATTTGCAGTTTTTTTAATCTGTTTTAAAACTTTAAGGTAACTTTTTAGTTTTTCCTCATCAAAAGCCGAGATGCCGTTTAATGTTGCATCTCTTTTTATCAGTATAGAAATATTTATTTTACCGCGCTTAATCTTATCTTTAATTAATTCCCTTAGTTCATATTCTCTATGAGAAAGAAATTGAGGCAGTTTTATAAACACTTCAAGATAGCGGCTGTTTACGCTTTTAACTTCCGCTTCAATGGAAATTTTACTGGTTACAATGCTTTCTTTGCCGTAACCGGTCATACTGTGAATCATAAGGAACCTATTTTAAAAAGAGGCACAAAAATAAAGATATTATTGCTCTCTATCAATAAAAACTGATGCATATAAGGATGGATGGTTAAGATTGGAATAAAGTAAGTGCTTTTTAAAATGCTTCTCCAATGCCAAAATGAATTTGCATCGATTTGAAAACCGATTTTTCAAAAATGAATTTCTTATCAGCCGGATCATAAAATTTAAACCCAATATCTAACCTGAACGGAGCGATTGGAGAATAATACCTGATACCTGTTCCAACAGCGACTGCTAACTGATCCCATCGTACTTTATTATAACCATTCCAGGAATTTCCGTAATCCATAAAAACAGCAAAGCCATATTCCTGCTCAAATTTTCTTCTATACTCAAAGCTGCCCTCAATCAAAAAAGTTCCGCCTCTTATTCTAAAGTCATTAGTCAAACCTGGTGCGCCTATGTACAAAATTTGGTCTGAAGGAATAAGTTCCCGTGCACGCCATCCCCTAACTGAGTTGCTGCCGCCGGCAAAAAATGTTTGGCTGGGTGATATCAATTCCGGTCCGCCTTTTATCATCTGGATATAACCTGTTTTTGCTTTTATGCCAAGAACAGTAAATTTATCTTTGGAGACAGGCAAAAATAGTCCTAAAGATAATTGCAGTTTATAGTAGTAACCCAGGTCATTGGTGGTTTCAATAAGATTGTTTGTCTTAGGTTCACGAAACTCCCATACAACATCGGATGAAGCAATTTCACTGATTAGCGATATTATCCTGCCGTTTGTAGGATAAAACAGATCATTGGTAGTGCTGGAAGCAATTTCTGCACCAAGCGAAGTTGTGAATGTTCGGGCATCTGCAGCCACAGTATCTAAATCTCCCACTTTAAAGGGTAAGTCAGGCAGTTTCCAGGTTAGTTGGTCAAGCCTAAAATAAGGATTAAGAACATTGATAAATGTATATGTGGGCATATCTACTGTTAGGGTTAATACGCTGCCTATATTCCTGTAATCTACTGAAGAAATATTGTACGATTTTAAATATCCTTCCAATCTTCCTGAAATACTTCTGATAAAGAGAAATGGCTGCTCAAGCAACAACGAGAGGTCAATTTCCGATTGAAAAGTTTTTTCAAATCTTTCCGAAGAAAAACTGATATTGGATATATCTGTAGCTCTGAACCTTGCTCTTAAAGTAAGTTTCCGGGCATCACCTAAAAAGTTCTTACGAATGTAGCTGGCACCCACACCAAGGTTAAAAGTATTAAGCTCGTTATCTGCAAATACTTCTGGTGAAAGTTCGTTAAGCGGACCGATGTTACCGGTTATTAATAAAGGCACAAAATTCTTTATTGTATCCTCTAAAACCCCTCTGAGATTTATCGAATTGAAGAGTCCTGTTCTTGCAAGTCTTAAACGGCTTTTAGCAATCTTTTCCACACTATAAACATCGCCAACATTAATGTTGGTTACATATCTAATCATATCATCACTAACGAGATCTTTCCCGTCCCCTTCCTTTTCAATTTTCACATCGCTGTAAAGATAAAGATTACCAAGAGTGATGTAAGTGCTCAAATTGGTTTTAAAATTAACCGTATCAATACTTATAACAGTACTGTCAAACTCAACAAGCATATAGCCAAAGTTTT
Organism: uncultured Ignavibacteriaceae bacterium; assembly: GCA_964589295.1. Lineage (GTDB taxonomy): Bacteria > Bacteroidota > Ignavibacteria > Ignavibacteriales > Ignavibacteriaceae > JAZGGS01. Next base: position 19,990 of record CAZPSY010000002.1, on the reverse strand, counting down.
TAAGATAATCTACAATTGATTCAAATCTTGTATTGAGGTCTTCCTGGTTGTACCTTGCATCGTTGGCAGGATAAAGTAAGGGACTTACCTGTGAAAATAAATTTTCATCAAGAGTTTCCAGTCCATAAACCTTGTTAATTCCATATGTAAACGGAGTTCCTTCTTGTACATGGTAAGTTAGTTCTGCATCATGAGCAGACGTATCAATTTTGTAATTGTATAATATTTCCGCAAGGAAAAACCCGTTTACAGCATAGTAAGATTTAAGAGAGATCATATCGAGAGGGATTGAGGTTGTATCATAATACTCTGGCGGCGAACCTAAACCGCTAAATGAGTTAAGGAATTTCCAGAACCACCAGGGAGTTTCTTTACTTTGCAGAACGCTTTCTAATTCAGAATCAGGAATTTCTTCATTTCCTTCAAAATTTATTGATGACAGCTCAATATATTCCTGCTGCTGTGCAAATAGTGCTGCCTGGAAACCCAGTGCGGCAATAAAAAAAGAAACAGTTAAAAACTTTAAGATCATCTGCAAATATTCTTTTTACTACAGCTACTTAATTATTATTGCACAAAGATAATTAATAAATCGGCGGCACACTATAAAATAAATCGTTGCAGGCAGAAGTTTATTTTAGAAATGTAATTTGCCCCCTCACTAAATTTTTCCGGATTCAATAACTTTGAGTGAGGGATAATCTCTTCTAAAGTAACTAACAAAAAAGGTTCGCAGCATCGGGATATCAATATTGTCTGACAATTCCAGAGTTGCCGGACCGCGTGCAGCAGTAGTAAGATGTGCAGAATATACTTTTCGCTTATTTAAATCTACTACGTGCAAAAAAACTTCTCCTCCACCCGAACCTATAAAATATGATTTAGAATTATAATAAATTAATTCGTTCGGGATATCAGAAAACTTTATCTTATCAACAATGCATCCATCAAATGAACCTTCCAGTAAACCGGATGTATATTGATGAACGAATTCACCCTCATTCCAGCTAACCAAACTAAATTTTATTCCAAATTGATTATTGCTCGTTTCTTCCACTCCGGCACAAATTGATTTCACACTATCAGATTCGAAGTAACCGGAAGCTGAAAAGGATACTCTTTCACCTACTGTTTCTCTTGCAACCTCCAAAACCTGCGTCTGGTCTTCAAACAAATTGTGCGGAGGAGGCTCATATCCTTTATCGCAGGAAACAGTTATAAAAATTGATATAACAAATAACAGGTATTTCATTCTATTTAATAACAACTTCTGTTCCTATTTTTATTACAGAATAAATTTCTTCAATATCTTCATCACTCAGTGCAACTGAACCATCAGTCCAGTTAAACACAAAGGGTAGATTTTTAAGAATATAATTGAATTTACCAATTCCATGAATACCAATATTGCCACCCAGTACACGGTTGTACCCTGTACATCCTTCATAGTAATATTCAAACTTTATGTTGTTGAACTCTTTTTGCGAAATCAAACCTTTCTTTAAAGCATCCGATGCATCATCAAGACTTGGATAATTTAACCTGAAAAGTTTATAATACTTGCTGGATGTATCGATACTGCATACCTGGTACCTTCCTACCGGCGTTGCACCGTCTCCAGCCCTCCTTTTCGGCTTATGAAGAGTGCGCCCAAAACTTGCACGGTATGTTTTTACAAGCACTGAGTCTTCGTAAAGATCAAGAGTAAAGTTAACACGATCGATTACAATATTTGGTTTATTTAACTCTGAAAATCCTTTTTGCATAAGTGCTTCTGAAAGTGGAACTTCCCTTAAATTGAGAATAATTCCATAAACAATAACACCGCTTAAAAATAGAAATATTGCTAAGGTCATATAGATGATATTTCTAACAGTTGCCTTGTTTAAATACTCAGAAGGAGTTATCGGACCTATTTTAAAGGATTTGAAATCGAAATTTTTCTTCAAATGATTTCTATATCAGTTTTTAAATAGAGAAAAACTATCAATACTTTGCGACAAAATTTAATCAAATTTAGCTTAACTTATAAGTTGATAGTAAAATCATTTATTATAGAAAAATGCGCATTCGTTCAGTTTCAATTATATATTTAATCATTGTTTCGCTTTTCCTAAACCTAACCAGCAATGCTCAAATAAGGATAAAAGCAGTTGGAGATATAATGCTTGGCTCTGTAACTCCAAAAACCATTCTGCCGCCGGATGAAGGAAGAGAATTTGTTAGTTCAATTGGGAAATATCTTACAGAAGCAGATATTGTTTTTGGAAATCTTGAAGGAGCAATAATAAAAGATGGTATGCAGCCGGTAAAGTGTTCTGATAAATCGAGAATAGCCGGAAGATGCTATGAGTTCGGAATGCCTGAGGTTTTATCCGCTTCACTTAAAGGAATGGGCTTTAATGTTTTAAATATGGATAATAACCATTCCGAGGATTACGGAGCGGATGGCTACCTGTTTACACAACAAAAACTTAATGAGCTTGGAATTAAATTTGCAGCCAAAACCGGTTTTGCAGAATTCTTAATTGAGGAGAAAAAGATTGTGGTTGCTGCATTTGGTTATTCTGGCACATCACACAGTATATCAGATTTAGAAAATACAAGAATAGTAATTGAAGAGTTGGATAAGAAATATGATATAATAATAGTTTCATTCCACGGAGGCGCCGAAGGAAGAGACAAGGTTAACATAAAAAATGAAACAGAGTTTTTTTTAGGCGAAAACCGGGGAAACGTTATTGCTTTTGCACGAACAGCAATAGATGCGGGAGCCGATATGGTAATTGGGCATGGACCACACGTTTTAAGAGCAATAGAGATTTATAAAAATAAACTGATCGCATATTCGCTTGGTAATTTTTTAACTTACGGAAATATGAATATAAGCGGTGTACCCGGTATCTCCGTAATACTTGACGCAGATATTGATATTAATTCAGGTGATTTTCTTCACGGTAAATTAATTGCCGCAAAACAAACCGGTTATGGAATACCAAATATTGATGAAACTGGCGAGGGTTTTAAACGTGTAAGATCTTCAACATATGAAGACTTTCCAGAGAACGAAATTATTTTTACTAAAACCGGGGGAATTTATAACAACCAAATTATTCCACCAGCGGTAAGACCGAGAGAAGAGTATATTTCTTCCTTCAGATTTATCGGTAAATAAAAAAGCCCAACCTTTTAAGATTGGGCAAATTCACATAAGAAAATTTTAGCATTTACACTTCCATTATCTCTTTTTCTTTATGCTTAAGTATCTCATCAATCAGTTTTGTATGTTCATCAGTATATTTTTGAACTTCATCTACAGCATCAAGTAACTGGTCCTCAGACATCTTTTTATCCTTTTCTACCTTTTTCAGATGATCATTTGCATCGCGTCTTATATTTCTAATAGCAACTTTCGCATCTTCACCAAACTTTTTTGTCAGTTTTACAAACTCTTTCCTTCTCTCTTCATTTAAAGGTGGAACAGGCACTTTAAGGTTTGTTCCATCGCTAACAGGATTAAAACCAAGGTTAGCTTCCATAATTACTTTTTCTATAGCAGGCACCATGGTTTTTTCCCATGGTGTTATAGATAGTGTATGAGCATCTAAAACGGAAACGTTTCCAACCTGGTTAAGGGGTACCAGGTTACCATAATAATCTACCTTAATAGCATCCAGCAGGGCGGTAGTGGCTTTACCGGTTCTAACTTTTGTAAGTTCATCCCTTAAAGCTTCCAAGGATTTATCCATTCTCGATTTGGCATCTTTAATTATGTCGTTCATAATTTCCTCTGAAATTTGTTAAACTTCTTTAGTCGCTTTTTGCTCACTCTTAATTATAGTTCCAACATGTTTACCGCTAACCAGGTTAAGCAGGTTATCAGGAACATTCATATTAAATACAGCAATTGGAAGATCATTTTCCTGGCAAAGACTTACAGCAGTAAGATCCATAATCCTGAGATTCTTCTTTAAAACATCCAGGTAAGAAATATTATCAAACTTGACTGCATTACTATTTTTTTCCGGGTCGCTGTCAAAAACTCCGTCAACTCTTGTTCCTTTTATAACTATGCATGCACCAATTTCTACAGCACGAAGTGAAGCAGCAGTATCGGTACTAAAATAAGGCTGACCGGTTCCTGCACCACATATTACAACTCTACCTTTTTCCAGGTGTCTTATTGCCCTGCGACGAATGTACGATTCGGCAATAGTATCCATTTTAATAGCGCTCATCAAACGAGTTTGCAGTTTTGCTTTTTCGAGTGCGTTTTGCAGGGCAAGAGAGTTTATCATTGTGGCCAGCATTCCCATATGGTCGCCGGTCGCCCTGTCAATTCCCTGCGAGCTTGCACTTAAACCCCTGTAGATATTTCCGCCGCCTATAACCAGTCCAACTTCTACCCCGGCTTCGTGTACCTTTTTTATCTCCCCGGCAAAAAAATCGAGTACTGAATTATCAATTCCAAATCCCTTGTTGCCCATAAGAGATTCGCCGCTGAGTTTTAAAAGGATCCTCTTATACTTCACATCCATTACTTATTTAGTTGTTGTTAGTGTAACCAGGAATAATCCTGTTTATTAAATATAAAAAAAAAGGTCTTAATTTTATTAAGACCTTTAGTAAAAAATTATTTTTTCTCATCTCCAAGATGGAAACGATGAAACAGGGAAATATTAACTTCCGAGTTGTGTTTTGTATTAAAATCTTTAATAAGGTCGCCAACTGTTTTTGTATTGTCTTTAATATACGTCTGCTCTGTAAGCACACTTTCCTGGTAAAATTTATTAAGCTTTCCATCGGCAATTTTATCAAGAATTTTTTCCGGCTTACCTTCTTTGCGAGCCACTTCTTTATAAATTTCAATTTCCATTACAATAGTGTCTTCGGGTACGTCATCTCTTTTAACACAAATCGGATGCATTGCAGCAACCTGCATCGCAATATCTTTTCCGATTTCACTTAGTTCATCGGCACCTTCGTTTACAGAATCGAATTTAACCAGTACACCAAGTTTCGAGCCCATATGTATATAATCAACAAGTAATCCTTTTTCTGCTTCTTCGTGGGCAATGCGGGAGATTTCAATTTTTTCACCCACTTTTCCGAGCACTTCTGTAACCTTATCTTTTAACTCGCCATTGCCATTCAGTAACTCAGCAACCGTTGCAGACTTTTGCTCGAACGCACTTTCCAGCACATGGTTAGCAAGAACAACAAAGTCTTTACTTTTAGCAACAAAATCTGTTTCGCAGTTTAATTCAATAATGGTCCCGTGCTTTTTATCAGCGGATATTTTTGTAAGTACTAAACCTTCGTTGGCAGCTCTTTCGGCTCTTTTAGCGGCAACGGCAGTTCCTTTTTTTCTAAGGATCTCAATTGCTTTCTCCATATCGCCATTAGCTTCAACCAGTGCTTTTTTGCAATCCATCATACCGGCGCCGGTTTTTTTTCTTAGCTCATTTACCTGAGCAGCAGTAACAGCCATAGTAATTTCACTCCCTTTAAATTTGGTTTTCTGAAGAGGATTTTTTTACATCTTCATTTTTGGTTTCCGGGGCATCAGAATCTTTTGCAGTTTCTGATTTCCTCTCTTCCTCTTTCATCTGTTTTTCTTTTAATCTTTCAGCTTTAGCTTCTTCTTTTTCTTTTTCACGTTCCTTTTTCAGTCTCTCTTTTTCTGCAACTTCTTCAGCTTTCATTTCTTTAAGCTTTGCCTGTCCTTCAAGTACGGCATCACCCATAATTTTTAGAATCAGCTCAATAGTTTTTACAGCATCATCGTTTGCAGGGATCATATAATCAATATAATCTGGATCGCAATTAGTATCTACAATAGCAAATACAGGTATGTTAAGCCGTTTTGCTTCCCTCAGAGCAATTGATTCCTTCTTAATATCAACCACGAATACTGCGCCGGGCAGTTTCGTCATTGTTTCCACACCTTCAAGAACTTTTTTAAGTTTATCTCTTTCCCTTGTAAGGAACAATCTTTCCTTCTTGGTTATCTTTTCAAAAGTACCGTCGGTTTCCTGTTTCTCTATATTCTGAAGTCTTTTAATGCTCTTTCTAATAGTTCCAAAATTTGTAAGCATTCCACCTAACCAGCGTTCGTTAACCCAATTCATCCCGGCTCTTTTAGCTTCAGAAACCACAACGCTTTTCGCCTGTTTTTTAGTTCCTACAAGCAGTACGTTTTTCCCTCCATCCGAAACCATTTTTGTAAGAGCTTCTGCAGATTCGGTAATAAGCGTTTGAGTTTTTTTAAGATCAATAATATGAATCCCGTTTTTTTCCATAAAAATATATGGCTTCATTTTGGGATTCCAACGACGGGTTAAATGACCGAAATGTGCACCAGCTTCTATAAGCTGAGTAAGTTCAACTTGTTTCATTATATCTCCTGTTTTATCCTGCCTACCGTCAGGCAGGTCCTCTACTCCTTTCAACTTTACCTTTAATCCCAATTTATAGGGACACAGGAGGTAAATCCAGGAGTATGCGTGATTATTAGTTAATTTATCTCTTAGAAAACTGAAATCTTTTTCTTGCTTTTGGCTGACCGTATTTTTTACGTTCTACCATTCTTGGATCCCTGGTAAGAAATCCTTCACTTTTTAACGGTGGTCTGAATTCCGGGTTAATATCTATAAGTGCGCGTGCTATACCGAGTCTTATTGCCTGGGCTTGCCCTGTAATTCCGCCGCCTCTTACATTTACGTGCAGATCGTATTTGCCTTTAGTTTCGGTAACCACTAAAGGTCCTTCAATATCTTCCCTGCTATCGAGCATCGGAAAAGCTTTTTCAAATTCTCTTCCGTTAACAGTTATCTTACCATTACCATTTCTCAAAATAACCCGTGCAACAGAAGTTTTTCTTCTGCCAACATAAATTTTATCAACCATTTATAACTCCGTTAAGATTAGTGTCTTAGGTTTCTGTGCAGCGTGCGGATGTTTATCGCCTGCGTAAACCTTTAACTTCTTAAATAATACTCTTCCCAGCCGGTTTTTCGGCAGCATACCTTTAACAGCGTTTTGAATAACAAACTCAGGTTTTTTAACTAGCATTTCCTGCAGCGAAGTAACCTTCTGACCGCCCGGGTAGCCGCTGTGCCTTATGTACTGCTTTAACGTTTCGCGTTTGCCGGTAACCTTAACTTTTTCTGCATTTATAACTACAACAAAATCTCCAGCATCCATATTTGGAGTAAAAACCGGTTTGTATTTACCGCGTATAACACTTGCAACTCTTGTTGCAAGCCGCCCAAGCACCTGGTCCTGTGCATCAACAATAAACCACTTTCTGTCAGCGTCTTCGGGCTTAATAAATTTTGTCAACTTCTCTTGTTTCACTGGGATTCCTTTAAAACCTAATTCATTTCTAAAAAAGAGAACAAATTTAATGCTATAAAGCACAAAAGTCAAGATTAGCCGCCCGGATTAAATACCGGAAATATTATTGCCCTTCTAAGTTCAGAGAATAAAAAAATCTATTCAGAGTCACCCATATTCGGCATATCGAATTTTTGGAATCCAGCAGGAACGGAGAAAATATCGTCGCCAAGCGGCATTGGCAATATTTCCTCTATTACGAAAACAGGGTTCAATTCACCAGATGAATTTTCCTGTTTAACAAGCATCGGGAAGTAGCCTTCAGCCATAATTTCCTGTTGCCAGTTTGATTGAGAGTTTTCAGTTCCTTCCATATCACCTAAAAAGAAAAAATTACCAAGTTCCTTCGTCATCCAGGCAATTCCCGAGCCCTTGTCATCAGTAAATTCAAATTTCTCACACATGTAACCATTAATCTCCTGGGTTTCACCAGTGTTATTAAAATAAACATTTTCACTATCCTGATCCATCATATCTCCTGCCGCATCAATAGGCATTTCCATATACATATTTTGCTCAACCATAACAAGGGTCATTATTTCTGTGCTCGCATCATAAATCATATAACCTATTCCCATTCCTCCTTCAGGGGTATTAATTTTAAATTTATCCCCTTTTACAAAGTAACTCATCGATTGTGCATCACCCTCATCGTAAACTTTAAATATTACTTTGCCTTCAAAAGGGCTTTGTGCAAAAAGAATGCTTGAAGCAGCAAGAAGTAGAATTGATAATGATGATAAAAATAATTTGTACATATCTCCTCCATTGTGATTGATGTTAGAAAATTAAAATAATGTTTTACCGAATTTAAAGGATTTTATCATACCAAAAAATCTTGGCTGAAAAGATTTAAACTGCTCCCTGCCATTTATTATAAGTTTTAAGTTAAAATCGTTCTCACTTTCTGTTCTGCAATAAACCTCCTGCGAAACTTGCCCTGATAGTTCTTCCGGTTCATTATAGTAAGCAGTAAACTCTCTCATCTCCCTGCTATATTGATAGCGGTTTTCACTAAACAGATATTTTTCTTTAACTTCTAAATGAATATATGGCGGAGGATTGTAATTACCTGCTGATGCCCAGAAAGTAACTCCATCCAGCTTGCCATTATTATTCTGATCTATAAATTTCCACCCTGCGGGATATTTTACCCTAACGTTTAATGTCTGTTCGCTGTATAACTGCTCAAGCAAAGTTGTATCAGCATTTTCATTATCAAAATTTACATAGAAGCTGGATTCAGTTAACTCACTTTCCTGAATCTCTTCCGGCTCAGAAGATTTATCTTCCAGGTTTTCTTCCTCTTTATTTTCCACTGGTAAATTTTCGCGTTGCTTTTTCTCCTTGATACCTGTTGTAACTAACACATATCCAGGGTTAACCAAAGGTTTTTCTAAACTTAGATTCGTAACATACTTTACTAAAACAATAGCAGCAAAATGCAATATGATTGAAAAAACAAAACTTGCCAGGAATAAATATGATCTATTGTAATTCTTTTTATCCACTACTATGCAGGTTATTATAAAAAAACTTAAACTGCTCTTTTTTTTGAAGCAGAAATCAAAATTAGTAATTTTATCTTTCCAATTTCAGATAATTATTGAAGGATACTTTTATAATGAAATTCTTAATAACCGGCGGCGCTGGTTTTCTTGGGATAAACTTAGTAAGGCATTTAAGAAAAAACGGGCACGATGTTGTTTCGCTTGATATCGTAGAATTCGATTACGCCGATGTTAATGATGAAATAAAAATTATAACAGGTGATATAAGAGATAAAGAAACTGTGGATAAAGCAGTTGAAGGTGTTGATGTAGTAATTCATACTGCAGCTGCACTCCCTCTTTACACGCCGGAAGAGATATTCTCCACAGATATTGAAGGTACAAAAAATCTTCTGGAAGCAGCAGAAAACCATAAAGTCGATCGCTTTATTCATATCTCTTCAACCGCTGTTTACGGCATCCCCGATCATCATCCATTGGTGGAAGATGACAAACTTGATGGTGTTGGACCTTACGGAATAGCAAAAATAGAAGCCGAAGAGCAATGCCGAAAAATGCGAAAGAAAGGAATGTGTGTTCCCATCATTCGTCCTAAATCTTTTATTGGACCGGAAAGATTAGGTGTGTTCGATCTGCTATATGATTGGGCTAAAGATGGTCATGGTTTTCCGATGATAGGGAATGGTAAAAACCGCTATCAATTGCTTGATGTAGAAGACCTTTGTGATGCAACTTATCTTTGTGCAACAAAAGATAGAGACGCAGTAAACGATACATTCAACATTGGAGCAAGAGAGTACACCACAATGCGGGAAGATTACCAGGCAGTGTTGGATGTCGCCGGCTTCGGTAAGAAAATTAAAGGACTCCCGGAAAAACCGATCATCTGGACATTAAGGATTTTGGAAGCGCTTAAGCTTTCACCACTTTATAAATGGGTTTACGAAACTGCCTCAAAGGATTCGTTTGTATCGATTGAAAAAGCAGAAAAAATACTTGGTTACGATCCTAAATTTTCAAATAAAGATGCATTGATAAGAAACTATAATTGGTATGTTGAACACTTTGATGAGTTTAAAGATTTATCAGGTGTTTCGCACCGTGTGCCCTGGAAGCAGGGAATATTGAGAATTGCAAAAATGTTTTTTTAAATTGATGATCAAATTTATGAAAGAGGTATATAATGGCTAAGAAAAAAGATTATTTAAAAGATATAGTTCAACACATAGATATTAAAAATTACAACGTTGTTCCCTTAGTTGAAGCCATGGAGAATATGGCTTTTTCAGCAAGAGACCTTAACCGTGCTGCACAGATTTATGATAGAATGATAAAAGATGAAAACTGTGCAATTATCTTAACTCTTGCAGGAAGTTTATTCAGCGCTGGTTTGAAGAAAATTGTTTACGATATGATTATGAATAATATGGTTGATGCAATAGTTTCTACTGGCGCAATTATGGTTGACCAGGATTTCTTTGAAGCACTTGGTTTCAAGCATTATAAAGGTTCCCGGTTTGCAGATAATAATGAACTAAGAGAATTACACATCGATAGGATTTACGATACATACATTGATGAAGATGAATTAAGAATTTGTGATGATACTTGCGCAAGAATATTTAACGGGCTTAAGCCAAAACCTTACTCATCGCGTGAACTTTTATACGAGTTTGGGAAATTCCTGGAAAATAATGGCGGACCCAAAGTTGAAGACTCAGTTATTTGGGCTGCATATAAAAAGGATGTTCCAATCTTCGTCCCTGCTTTTTCTGATTGCTCAGCAGGATTCGGTTTTATAGTACATCAAACTGAACATCCGGATAATCATGTTTCTTTAGATTCTGCAAAAGATTTTCTTGAGCTTACAAAAATTAAATTAGTAAGCAAAGAAACAGGAATATTTATGATTGGCGGTGGTGTGCCGAAAAACTTTACTCAGGATATTGTTGTAGCTGCAGATATTTTAAAAGAAGACGCACCGATGCATAAGTATGCAATACAGATTACTGTTGCAGATGAACGTGATGGCGCTCTTTCGGGTTCTACACTTAAAGAAGCAAGCTCCTGGGGGAAAATTGAAACTACTTATGAGCAGATGGTTTATTCAGAAGCAACCCTAGCGCTTCCGCTAGTTGCCGGTTATGCTTATCATAAAGAGAACTGGAAAGAAAGAAAGTCAAGGAATTTTCAGAAGATATTTATTGATATAAAAGATTTAGCATAATTAGTGTTAATTCGTGATAGAGAATGTTAGCCACTAATTTTCACGAATTCCCACTCTTCAAATTCCTCAAAGCCCAAAGCTTTGCATACTTTACCACAGGGTACCAGGAAGAAAAGAGAGCCCATAAAAATCCCTGCCAGCCGTTTAAAAAATTTCTGTTAAAAACATAATTCTTAAAAAAGTAAACGGGAAAAACAATTATTGTAAATATTAAACTTCTATTTTTTCCTTTTTCGAATAATTCCTGTGCTGCCTGTGTTGTATATTTATTAAATTTTTCAAAGTACTGATGAATGGAGTTGTAACTGTAGTGCAGCAGTTCGCCGCTTAATTTTTCTGTTGAGCCTTCAACAATCACACCCTCGTGCACTTTATCTTCGGTAAAATTAGCAAACTGTTTATTAAACAATCGTATATAATATTCTTTACTTTCCCTGCCGTATTTAAATTGTCTTCCCAAAAAGAAAAGTGAACGGGAGAGATAAAATCCATTCGCACTTTTAGGATTTTGATTTAATCCTAATAAAATTTTCTCTCTTAATGTTTCACTAACAACTTCATCCGCATCAACATTTAAAACCCAATCATTTTTTGCTAATGAAACTGCAAAACGTTTTTGCTCGCCGTAACCGTTAAAATTATTATGATGAATTTTGCAATTAAAATTTTTACAAATTTCCAGGGTTTTATCACTGCTTCCTGAATCCACAATAACAACTTCATCACACCAGCTTAGGGCTTGCAGGCATCTGCGGATGTTTTCTTCTTCATTAAAGGTTATGATTACACAACTAATTTCATTCATAATTAATTGTTCTAGGTTATTAAGTAGATTGAGATATTTTTATACTAATAAATAATGTAAAACATAAGAAATTTTAACTACTAAACTAACAAAATTGTTTAAATAATATTTCCGTTTCTGTCGGCTGACTCCTGTCTTCTGAAGACTATTTAAAAATTTCAATTGTATTTTGCATTTTAAGTGTTGAAATTTAGAGGATGATTATTAAATATTTATACAGGCATAGAAAAGAATGAGAATAATTATTGCCGGAATGGGTGATGTGGGGTATCATCTGGCAAAAGAACTTTCGCAGGATGAACACGATATAATTGCAATCGACCAGGATCAGCGGCGGCTTTCTTATACCGATTCAATGACTGACGTCCTTACTTTGACCGGATCATCAACTTCAATAGGAATTTTAAAGGAAGCCAAGGTTGATAAAGCCGATCTGTTCGTTGGTGTTACTTCTTCTGAGGAGGTAAACGTTACCAGTGCAATACTTGCAAAAAAACTGGGCGCAAAAAAAACAATTGCACGTATAGCGAACGCCGAGTATTTGGAAAAGGATACTGAAGAAAAGTTTACCGAGCTTGGCATTGATTTTATGATTTATCCGGAAGAACTAGCTGCGCAGGAAACTTTTAACCTGATAAACAGAACTGCTGCAACAGATGTTATGGAATTTGAAGGGGGCAAGCTTTCGGTAATAGGATTACGGTTAGATAAGAATGCGCCCGTAATAAGAAAAACTATAAGTGAAATTGCTTACGAACATCAAAGCTTTGACTTTAGAATTGTTGCACTCCACAGGAACTTTAGAACAATCATCCCGATGGGTAAAGATAAATTCCTTCCGAACGACCAGGTATTTATCATCACAAAACCTGAAGGAATTGATAAAATTCTTAAACTTGCCGGAAAAGAAAATATTGATTTTGACAATATTATGATTCTTGGCGGCAGCAAGATTGGTCGGAGGGTAGCTAAACTCTTAAGTGATAAGATGAAAGTTAAGTTGATAGAATCCGATGAAGAGAAGAGCCTGGCTTTAGCTGATGATTTGCAAGACACTCTCATTATAAGGGGAGACGGAAGAGATATTGATCTGCTTGCACAGGAAGGAATTATTGATGTTGATGCTTACATTGCAGTAACCGATGATGCAGAAACAAATATTATATCCTGCCTCATGGCAAAACACCTTGGTGTAACAAAAACCATAGCACTGGTTGATAAAGCCGATTACGTTCCGCTTACACAAACCATCGGTTTAGATTCACTTATAAACAAAAAACTACTTGCGGCAAACAATATTTCCAGGTTTATACGTAAAGGTGAAATTATTTCTTTAACTTCGCTGGAAGGCATTGATGCGGAAGTTTTAGAATATATCGCACAGCCAAATTCACCCATAACAAAAAAGCAGGTAAAAGATCTCGATTTTCCGAAAGAAGCAATTATCGGTGGAATAATTAGAGGTAATGAGAGTTTAATAGCTGTTGGCGATACAAAAATTCGTGCAGATGATAAGGTTGTCATTTTTCTGCTGCCCGGCGCTATAAAAAAAATAGAAAAACTCTTCAAATAAAAAATGAATTTTAAAGTTGTAATTAAAGTTATCAGTTTGCTGCTAATCCTTACCGGGTTACTTATGCTCAGCGGTATTCCTTTTTCACTCTATTATGGCGATGATGATATAATTGCTCTTATCATTGCTGCAATTATAACTTCGTTTACAGGATTGCTGGCATGGATTAGCACCAGGAAAAGCGACGACCGCGAGTTAGGTAAAAGGGAAGGTTACTTAATTGTAACCCTCGGCTGGGTTTCAATGGCTCTGTTTGGTGCTCTGCCATTTATAATTTACGGGGCAATACCAAATTACACAGATGCTTTCTTCGAAACCATGTCCGGTTTTACCACAACCGGGGCATCTATTCTTGAAGACATAGAAGCCGTTCCACATGGACTGCTTTTTTGGAGAAGCTTGACTCAATGGCTTGGTGGAATGGGAATTATAGTTTTATCTATCGCAATACTTCCCCTACTGGGTATTGGCGGAATGCAGCTTTTTGCAGCAGAAGTACCTGGAGTAACTAAGGATAAACTTCATCCACGCATAAAGGAAACGGCTAAACGGCTCTGGGGAATTTATGTTATTTTCACATTTACAGAAATGGTTTTACTTTTAGTTGGCGGAATGAATCTGTTTGATGCAATAAATCATTCCTTCACCACAATGGCGACAGGCGGATTTTCTACAAAAAATGCAAGCACCGCACACTTTGTCTCACCTTTTATTCAATATGTGTTTATACTTTTTATGTTTTTTGCCGGGATGAATTTTACTCTTCATTACCTTGGCTTCCACGGCAAGTTTAGTTTCTTTAAGCATAATACAGAGTTCCGCAGTTACCTGTTTTTTATCCTTGGCGCTGCATTATTTATTACCATTATTCATTTATCCGAAGTAGCATTCAATTGGGAAGAGTCAATCCGTCAATCACTTTTTCACGTTGTGTCATTAGTTACTACAACGGGTTATGTTTCTTCTGACTATCAGCAGTGGGCATCATTTTCTAAAATAATCTTCTTTATCTTACTATTTGTTGGCGGATGTGCAGGTTCAACCGGCGGCGGGATAAAGTTTGTAAGACATTCTCTTCTTTTTAAAAACAGTCTTTTAGAACTTAAAAGATTATTACACCCGCGTGCTGTAATTCCTGTAAGGTTTAATGAAAAAAGCGTTGGACCCGACATAATTTCGAATGTGCAAGCGTTCTTTATATTTTATATAATGATCTTCGTTTTCGCATCGGCTCTACTTTCTTTACTAGGATTAGATTTTCTTACAGCTATTGGCGCAACAGCTACTTGCATTGGAAATGTGGGTCCGGGGATTGAAACAGTTGGCCCTATTAATAATTTTGCTCATCTTCCCGATATTGCAAAATGGATCCTAAGTTTTTTAATGCTGCTTGGCAGGTTGGAATTATTTACTGTGTTAATAATATTTTCCCCGGCTTACTGGAAATCATAATTCACCATTTCAAGTGGATTTTTTAATGAAGAAATTTTATTATTAATAATTTCAATATTGCCCTCCAATAATTCAACAATGTTGTCATTCCTTCCTATTACGTAAGCTGTGCCTTTCCTCACAGCTAATTATGTACCGGATTTTGCACAGTTTATCATCTGTTAAAGTGTTATATTTGCATTCTTTTAGAACTAATTTAATGCATGAACAGTAAATCGCTATTAAAAAAATACAAAAACCCGGAAAATTTTTTCAACAGGGATTTAAGCTGGGTCGAATTTAACCGGCGTGTCCTGGAAGAAGCGCTGAACCCAGAATTGCCCTTGCTAGAAAAAATAAAATTTGTTTCCATATTTTCCTCAAACCTGGATGAATTTTATATGATAAGAGTTTCTGGTTTGAAGGAACAAATAGCTGCTCATATACTTGAACCTACGATTGACGGCTTAACTCCGGCTGAACAGGTACAAAAGATTGAAAATTTACTTAAGCCGATGAGAGATCAGCTTTTTGATCTATGGAATGAACAAATAACCCCGGCATTAAAAGAGAATAATATTCAGCTCTTGCGATTCACTGAATTTAATCCTGAAGAGCAAGTAAAATTAAATGAATACTTTACGAAGGAAATTTACCCTGTACTTACACCATTGGCTTTCGATCCGGGAAGACCTTTCCCGTATATTTCGAATTTAAGTTTAAGTTTAGCAATTTTAGTACGTAAACCTAACGGAGAAACTCATTTTGCCAGGGTAAAGGTGCCAAGTATTTTACCCCGCCTGCTTCAAGTTGATAATATTATTAATCCTGAAAGAATCGAAGACACTAATGGTACGTTTTGTGCAAAGTTTATCTGGCTTGAAGGACTGATAAGAGCAAATCTGCAGCTGCTGTTCCCTGGAATGGAAATAGTGGAAGCTCATCGTTTTAGAATTACGCGCGATACAGATATTGAACTTCAGGAAGATGAAGCAGATGATTTGCTTAGTGTAATTGAGGAGAATATTAGGCAAAGAAGATTCGGAAAAGTAGTGCGCCTCGAAGTTTCCAGCACGATGCCGGATTATATGCTGGAAACATTAATAGAAAATTTACAAATAAAAAAAGATGATGTACATGTTTCCCTGGGTCCTATAGGTTTGAGTAATGTGATGCCCCTTTACAATCTTCCTCTCCATCAACTAAAAGAAAAACCATTTTACCCTGTTCTTCCAAAAACTTTTGAAGAAGAGGAAGACATATTTACTGTAATAAAACAAAAAGATGTAATCCTTCATCATCCTTACCATTCATTTACTCCTGTTATAGATTTTATCAAGCAAGCTGTAAAGGATCCTGATGTACTGGCAATTAAACAAACCTTATACCGGGTTGGAGGAGATTCTCCAATTGTTAAATCACTAATTGAGGCTGCCTTGCGTGGAAAACAGGTAGCAGTATTGGTAGAGTTAAAAGCAAGGTTTGATGAGGAGAATAATATTTTTTGGGCGCGTGAGCTTGAAAAAGCCGGAGTTCATGTTGTTTACGGACTAATTGGTTTAAAAACTCATGCCAAAATTACCCTCGTTGTACGGAAGGAATTTGACGGCGTAAAACGTTATGTACATATGGCTACGGGTAATTACAATGCTATAACTGCAAAGCTTTATACAGATCTTGGTTTCTTTACTTGCGATGAAGATATATGTGCCGATGCGTCGGATATATTCAATTACCTTACCGGTTATTCAAAACAGACTAACTTCCGGAAATTGATAGCTGCACCAATAAACATGCGCGAAAAAATGATTGAAAAGATCGCACGCGAAATTGAAAATATAAATTCCGGTGGAGAAGGGAAAATAATCTGGAAACTTA
>CAZPSY010000002.1:0-3067 GCA_964589295.1 uncultured Ignavibacteriaceae bacterium | reverse complement strand
CGCGAAATTGAAAATATAAATTCCGGTGGAGAAGGGAAAATAATCTGGAAACTTAACTCACTTGTTGATCCTGCAACCATCTCTGCACTTTACGAAGCATCGAATGCCGGAGTGAAAATTGACTTAATCATAAGGGGCATTTGCTGCCTGGTGCCGGGCGTTAAAGATTTAAGTGAAAATATTACGGTTAAAAGTATTGTTGGAAGATTCCTTGAACATAGCCGGCTTCTTTACTTTTATAATATGGGCAATGATGAACTTTACTTAAGCAGTGCCGATATGATGCAGAGAAATCTTGACCGCAGGGTTGAAATCAGCTTCCCGATTGAAAATGCAAAACTAAAAGCAGAACTAGTGAAGACGTTAACAAAAGTTTCAATGAAAGATAACGTAAAAGCGAAAAAGCTGCTTCCGGATATGTGCTATCAAGCTGTTTCATTACAAAATGGAGATAAAAAATTAAACAGCCAGGAATGGCTGATGAAACATTCAATTAAAACCAGCGGCGAATTAGTAAAACCATAATTGACTGAACCTCACAAATCATTTAAAATTTTCAACATCATTTAAAAGAATTATAACCTTATATAACAAAAAAAAAGATGGTAGAATGAGTGATATAACAAAAACCGATATACTTAACGCATTAAAAAATATTTCCGACCCTGGTATTGATACTGCTTCACTTACACTTAATTCAATTAAGAGGATGGGAATTGATAATAAAAAACTTACTTTAGATTTAGCACTCCCGCTTCCGTCAATTGATGTTGATTCGGCAGAGAAAAGAATAACTGATCAGCTTAAGGGTGAATATAATTTTCTTACAGAAGTGGATCTTAATCTTCTACTAAAATCACCAAATGTTGCAACTCATCCGGAGCCCCCTAAGGAAGCATTGCTAAAAGGAGTAAAAAATACTATTGCAGTTGCAAGCGGTAAAGGCGGCGTTGGTAAAAGTACTGTTGCTGTAAACCTTGCAGTTGCACTTGCTAAAGACGGAGCTAAAGTTGGTTTGATTGATGCCGATATTTACGGACCCAGCATTCCACTTATGCTTGGCGTCAACCAAAAGCCGCAGATTAAGAAGGTTGGTGGATCCATGAAATTAATTCCTATAGAAGCTTATGGAATCAAAATGATATCCATCGGTTTACTTATTGATGATAATGCACCTGTAATCTGGCGAGGACCAATGGTAAGCGGCGCAATAAAACAGTTTATGACCGATGTTGTGTGGGATGAACTTGATTATCTTATTTTCGATCTCCCACCGGGAACCGGCGATATACAGCTTACGCTTGTACAAACAATTCCATTAACCGGTGCTGTTATAGTTACAACTCCGCAGGAGGTTTCACTTATAGATGCGCGGAAAGCGCTTAAAATGTTTGAGCGTGTTAATGTACCTGTTTTGGGTATTATAGAAAATATGAGTTACTTTATTGCACCCGATACCGGTAACAGGTACGATATTTTTGGTTCAGGAGGTGGTGAAAAAACTGCTGAAGAATTACAAATCTCTTTCCTTGGCGGAATACCAATAGATCAGCGTATAAGAGAAGGCGGCGATAATGGGAAACCGATGGTTTTGGGTATGCCCGATTCAGAAAATACGGAAATCATTCTGAACATTTCCAGGAACTTAACAGATCAGGTAAACAAGAGGAATTCTGCTTCACCCGATAAAGTAGAAATTATTCTTGAAGATGAAGATTAACTTGCATTAAACTTTTCATAGAACGATATTTGAGTTAAAGAAGATTAGCCGGTATGATATGGAAGAAGAGATACGAAAAGCACTGGAATCTATTAGACCTTACCTGCAGGCAGATGATGGTGATGTAGAGCTTGTAGAAGTAAGCGATGACGGGACAGTTAAGGTAAAGCTAACCGGCAATTGTGAAAACTGCCCGATGTCTGGAATGACTCTAAGAGCAGGAATTGAAAGAGCGTTGCTAAGGCAGGTACCGGGTATAAGAAGGATTGAAGCAGTTTCCTGATCACTTTTTAATCGGTAAAATTAGATGTCCGACATTACTTATAAAATATTTATTAAACCTCTCCTCTGGTTAGCTGGTATAATAGTTTCCCTCTATCTTCTCTACCTGCTTTCTGATATAATTATTATTATTTCTATCGCAATACTTTTATCATTTATATTTGCACCGTTTGTAGCCGGATTTGAAGCAAAGGGCTTTAACAGGTTAACCTCAACTTTTATCACATTCGCATTGCTTGGTTTTATTGTATACCTTGGTTTATCTGTTGTAATACCAAAGTTCAGCTCCCAATGGGATAAACTTTATAATGCATTGGAAGGTTATAAATTTTCCGATGAGTTAACATCGATTGAAGCAGCAATAAGAAATTATCTTCCGGTAATTGAAAAAGGCAGCATCTCTTTACGCCTTCAAGAGTTTTTTTCTTCGCAGATAGTAAATTCTCTTAACAGCCTTACCTCTCTTCTTTCAGGCATTGTCTCAGTTATTGCAATACTGGTAATTGTTCCATTTATAACTTTCTTTTTCATTAAGGATAGTAAAAGAATATTGCAGGGCATATTACATATTATGCCTAATAAATTTTTCGAAATGTCTTACTGGATACTTAAAAAAGTTAGTTTGCAGTTAGGGCTTTTTGTTCGTGCATGGATTTTTGATGCAACTTTTGTAGGGGTGATGATTTGCTTCGGTTTTTATTTTATAGGGCTGGAAAATGCATTGCCGCTTGGGGTTATTGCAGGACTCGGACATTTAATCCCTTATTTTGGACCAATCATAGGAGGAATTCCGGCAGTAATTATTTCGGTAGTACAATTTGGTGACTTCTCGCAAGTGCCCATAATTACTTTCATTGTTCTACTTACCTATGCACTTGATAATGGTTTTGTACAGCCGTTTGTGTTTGGTAAGAGTGTGGATATGCACCCCATAATGATAATTCTTCTTATCATTGCCGGTGGAACCTTATTTGGTTTAATAGGAATGCTGCTTGCAATTCCTGTTGCAACTGTAATTAAAACATTTGCAAAAGAAATTTACTTTGCAACAAAAAATTACAAGAT
>CAZPSY010000001.1:19435-27397 GCA_964589295.1 uncultured Ignavibacteriaceae bacterium | reverse complement strand
GTAATTTCCGACCTGTAATTTTTTGTGTTTATTCCAAATGGACGTGCAATGTCTAAACTCCGTTCTGAAACATTTGAATCGGGATGGGCTCTCCAATCAAGATCTACTCTTCTATCAAAAAAGAAGACGGTATCATTCTTCATTCCGTTTAAACAATTAGCACCTATCCTGCACTTTGCATTTGCTATTCTTGCAAGAAAATTACTTATAGAAGATATTGTAACAATAACCGGCACTATTACAATATCGTATTCTTCCCTGAGCAATCTCCACGTTTTTAATAAATAAAACGGGTTAAAAAGTTTTTTCTTATCATAAACAAAAATTCTATCAATAAATTTGTTATTAACCATCCCTGGAAAATTAAAAGGACTGCCAACAAGCGTTATAGTTGAACCAGGATAAGATTCTTTGATGGCGCGAAAAAGTGAAACCCCTGCGAGCAAATCACCTAATTTATTATGCTGGCGAATGATAAGAATTTTGCCGGGAGTGCCTAAATCTTTGCTTTTATTCTCCTTAACAGAAAGGAATTTTTCTAATACTGCGCAGATGGTTTTAGATATAAGTGAGTCACTTCTCATTACGATTTATTCTTGTTTTCCTCGTTATCCTCCTCCGGTGGAATCTCCTTGAAATCTGCTTCTTCTACATCTTCGTATTTTTTTTCAACATTCTTCTGTTCGTTTTTCAGATCATCAATGGTTGGTTTGGAAGATGATGAGAAGTATTTAATCAATAATCTTACAAACCGGATTACAAAAAAAACCAGTATTGAAAGGACTAATAATTGAAATATTTTTATTATATCGTCCTCCTTGGTTCAGGGTTAAAATATTCTATTAAGCCCCGGTCTTCTCTGAATATCTGTTTAAACAACTCACTAAAATCTTCTTCATTGTTTACAAAATCGAGCTCTGAGGAATTTACAATGAGCAATGGAGTGCTGTTGTACCTGAAAAAGAAATGGTTATAAGCTTCGCTTAGCTCATCAATATAATTCCTGGAGAGTGCTCTTTCAATTTTGCGATTTCTCTTTTTAATATTGAACATTAACCGGTCAGTGCCGGATTGTAGAAACACAACAAGATCGGGCTTTCTAAGAGTTCTTTCAAGGAGCGGGTAAATATTTTCGTAAAGTTTTAATTCATCGCTGCCCAGGTTTAAGTATGCAAATATTCTATCTTTTTCAAAAATATAATCGCAAACCAGGTGATCTGTAAAAAGATCTTCCTGTGCCAACTCCTGCTGCTGCTTAAACCTGTTTATTAAAAAAAACATTTGAGTTTGAAAAGCATATCGGGCTCTATCAGCATAAAATTTTTCGAGGAAGGGATTGGTTTCAAACTGCTCAGCAATAAATTTTGCATTTAGGCGGTCTTTTATCTTGTTTGCAAGACTGGTTTTACCAGCACCGATAACACCTTCAATAGCAATATATTTTACTTCGCTGTTCTTTTTAATTGAATCGCTCACTTAACTAAAATACTCTGTGGAATTTTACGAATTATATTTTTTTCCAACTCGGATTTACAAATATCACAAATTTTTTCGTTTATTTCAGGATGAATAAAATCCGGGGCAATTTCGCACATAGGAACCAGTACAAAATCCCTCTCAGCTATTCCTTCGTGAGGAATTGTTAATAGAGGGTCGTTATAAATTAAATCCTCATAAAAAAGAATATCGAGATCTATTTCCCGCGGACCCCAGCGAGTGGAATTTATCCGCCCCATTTCTGATTCGATTTGTTGAAGAAAATTAAACAGTGCGGCTGGTTCATAAAGTGTTTTTACAAGAATAACCAGGTTAATAAAATTTTCCTGTTCAGTATTACCAAACGGTTTCGATTCATAAAGTGATGATATTTTTTCAACTTTGCATCCTGGTTCCATGTCAATCTTCTTAATAGCAGTTTCAATAAAATGCAACCGATTTCCAAGATTTGATCCGATTCCTATGTAAGTGCGGCTCTCTATTTTTTTACCTCGCGGTTAAAATATTTTAATAATTGCAAACATTTATCGTTCTTTTATTACTTCTGCTTCTACACAATCTACAACCCCGCCAATTGGTGGATTATTTTTTCTAACCCTTACTGCAACCTTTACAGCCTTCTCAAATTTATCTAATAGTCCATCAGTTATTTTTGTTGCCAGCGATTCAATTAAAAAATGTTTTTTTTCAACAATCAATTCATTGATATATGAATATACCTGGTAGTAATCAATCGTTTTTTTAAGATCATCTTTAGCTGCAGCTTCAGAAAAATCAGTGTAAAGATCAACATCCGCTTCAAATTTAGCTCCAACACTTTGCTCTGCTGAACTAACACCATGATAGCCGTAGAAAGTTGCTCTTTTAATTCTTATTACATTTATCATTTTTACTTTTACAATATTTATTTCTTAATAAAATACACAATTATCTTCAAATTAGTTTATTCTTGATTACCCGCCAGTATTAACTCTAAAAATTGTTCCCTTTCTTAATTTTAAAAGATTTTTCAAATTAGCCCAAATTAGGCCGCCTAAAACCATTGCAGAACCAATAAAATAGCTTGTGGATAGCTCCTCATTGTAAATTATATAGCCAAGTATAAGTGCAACTATTGGTGTTATAAATGCAATTAAGGAAATGATTACAACATTAATTCTCTTTAGCAACCAGTAAAAAGATGTGAAAGTAATGACACTTCCGAAAAATGCAAGATAGATTATTGAAAGTATTGCATTTTCATCAAATCTTATGGTAGAAAGATCTTCAAAAAATACTCCAATAAGGAGCATAGAAATTCCAGCAATAACCATCGGAACAAAATTCATTGATAATGGATGAAGATGATACCCGAATTTTTTTATTGAAACAGCTATCCATGCCTGCATAGTTCCGCTAAGCACACAGGCGAACATTCCCAGCAGGTAATCTGTAAAATTTAAGTCGAATGATTCTGAAAAAATTACTAGGATTCCTGAAAATCCTAATACAGTTCCGATAATTTTATAAGAGCCAATTGGTTCCGATGGCATGCGAAGAAATGAAAATATAAGCACGAAAAATGGATAAACTGCAAATAGCACGGAAGCCATTCCCGAAGGAACAAATTGTTCAGCCCAGTAAACCAAACCGAAAGGAATTACGAAAGAGAAAAATCCCATTAATAAATATAGACGGATTGAAACACTGTCTTTTTGCAGGGAAACGGATTTAATTTTCATCAAAATAAAAATAAAAATAGAAGCTAGAGAAAATCTCATTCCAGCAGAAACTAGTGGCGTAAGCGATTCTAAGCCAACCCTAATTGTTAGCCATGTAGAACCCCAAATAATACAGAGCAGAATATAAACCAATAATATTTTTAAACCGTTACTCATTCATTTCCTTTCATTGCTATCACTGCTAATGCTCTGCCGGATTCATTTCCCCATCTTCTGTAAGAGTGAAAGATTGATGAAAACTCAAAAGTGCAAAGTTGTGAAATCTGTATTTGCGATTCCTTTACTCCGCTATTAATCAGCATCCTGTAATTAGCTCCAGCAAGGTCAAGGAAATACCTGCCTTCTTTATTGTAGAAATCCTTTTCGTTAAACTGTTCGGCAACCTCTTCACTCACCTCGTAATTTACCTTGGAAATAGATGGAGTAATGTAACAATACAAATCAGCAGGATTAGAATTGAACTGATCGGTTAATTTTATAACTGTTTTTTCCAATATCCTTTTGCTTGTTCCTCTCCAGCCGGAATGAACTCCACAAATAATTTTTTTTCTACTATCATAAATAAAAATTGCCGGGCAATCGGCAGTGCTAATTGCTAACCCAAGATTATTTTTTGTTGTAATCAGAGCATCACTCTCACCACAATTTCCATCGCTCTCTACCACCGAAATTTTATCTTCATGAATCTGTTTTTGATAAGCAACTATATTGCTGACTAATCGAAGCTGCTTAAAAAACTGTGTGCGGTTCTTATCAACATTTTCTTTCTTATCTCCAACACTGTAGGACATATTAAAATGAAAAAGGTCATTCTTTTCCCCTCCCGCTTTGGTAGTAAATCCAAATGATATTTCAGGGAATTTCTTAAAAATATGCGGTTTTAAAATCAACATAATATCTATCTGGAAAGGGATGACACTATAAATTGAGACTGTAGCCGTTAAGTGGTATATTAGCGCTTTATTTCAAACTTCAATAGGGCAAATATATTGAAAATATTAGTAACTAATGATGATGGAATTGATTCTGCGGGAATAGCGGCATTAGTTAATTCATTAAAAGAGATAGCAGAAGTTATAGTTGTTGCTCCGCACACAGAGCAGAGTGCCGTTGGGCATGGTATAACAATGAAAAAACCTCTTAGAGTTATTGAGTATTATAAAAACGGTGACTTTTTTGGTTATGCAGTTGAAGGAACTCCCGCAGATTGTGTTAAGATGGGAATGAGGAATATTATGAATGAATCTCCCGACCTGGTAATTTCGGGAATAAATCATGGTTCAAATACAGCAATTAATATAATTTATTCCGGAACGGTTTCCGGTGCCAGGGAAGCGGCAATAATGGATGTACCTTCTATTGCAATTTCTGTTGCTAAACATGATGTAAAAGACTTTAGCAATGCGACAAAAGTTGCAAAACTAATGGCACTTAAAGTAGAGGAACATGGATTGCCGAAAGGAACTTTGCTAAATATTAATGTTCCTGATCTTCCTGAAGAACAGATTGCCGGGATGGTAGTTACAAAGCAGGGTAAATCAAAGTGGGATGATATTTATGAAAAGCGAATTGATCCTTATGGAAAAAATTATTATTGGCTTATCGGAAAGATGTATGAACTTGATAATGAAATAGATTTTGACCAGGCAGCAGTTAAACAAAACTATATTTCAGTCACACCGATTCATTTTGATCTTACTGATTATGAATCTTTTGATGAAATGAAAAAATGGGAAATCGAAAAATTATACGATGAAAAGCGTCACTAATTTTTTCGAACAGATACTTTTGATTCTAATATGTTCGAGGGAGAACTAATATACTGATGTTCGGTTATGAAGAAATTGGATTAAATTTTGCTTATCCTTCAATCTTCCTGGTAACGGCGTTACTACTCCTGGCTGCTTACTCATATTATGTTTACAGGTTTACAATCCCACTCATCAGCAAACCTAAAAAATTTCTGCTCGTAAGTTTAAGAACTCTTGCACTCCTTACAATTGTAATTGTTTTTTTTGAACCGGTTATATCTTTCACAAAAAAAATAACACTCGAACCTGTTAATCTTATTTTTATCGATAATTCAAGCTCAATTAATATTGAAGATGGAACGAACCGACCTGAAACCGTAAAAAATATTGCTGCTGATCTTTCTTCAAATGAGCTTATTGGTAATAGTGAGTTTTTCCTCTTCGGAAATAATGTACGAGGTTTAAGCAAAGATAGCTTAGCCAAAATTGATTTTACCGATGGAGTAACCAATATTACTGAAGTTTTTAACACACTGGATGATGATGAGACTAATTATGCTTCTATTGTAATAATTTCAGATGGTGTATATACCGAAGGTTCTAATCCAACTTACAAAGCAGCTAATTTGCCGCTACCTGTTTTTACAATTGGGATTGGGGATACAACCCGCCGCAATGATGTTGAAGTAAGCAAAGTGCTTTTTAATGATATTGTTTATGCAGAAACTCCAACTTCAATTATCGCTGCAATTCAGAATAAAGGATTTGATGGGGAAACTGTAACTGTATCATTACTTGAAAACAATCAAAAAATTGAAGAGCAGAATATCGTTTTAAGCCAGTCTGGTATTCAAAATGTGAGTTTTAATTATACGCCTAAAACAAGCGGTGAGAAAAAACTATCGGTTTTAATTACTAATCTAAGTGATGAATTTACTTATGCGAATAATAAAAAAATATTTTATGTGAATGTTCTTTCAAACAAGATAAAGGTTATGATACTGGCAGGCAGTCCTTCCACTGATTTATCTTTTATAAAAAACGCACTTAAAAGTGATGAAAATCTTACCGTAAATTCTTTAACTCAAATTTCTGCTGATAAGTTTGTTGAGGATATTAATTACAGTCTGGTTGATAGTGCCGATCTACTGTTCCTGGTTGGCTTTCCGGGAGAAAATACAACGGATGAACTTTTAAATATTGTACAAAAAAATATTTCTGAAGAAAAGATGCCCTACTTCATCTCATTTTCATCTCAAACCAACATCGAAAAAATAAAGCGTCTGCAGCAGGAACTTCCATTTTCATTCAACCAGCCATTAGGAAGTTACCGGGAAGTACAGCCTGATATTCTTTTGGCTGAAATAAATAATCCCCTGTTAAAACATGAACGAACCGAAGTGGCAACTAACTGGAATAATCTCCCGCCGGTATTACAGCCCTCAATTAACTTTACCTCAAAACCAGGTAGTAAAATACTTTCAACAATTAAGTTAAATAATAATCCAATTAATATTCCTTTGATAGTTACACGGAATTTTAACGGTAAAAGAGCGGTTGCTGTTTTAGCCGGAGATATTTGGAAATGGAAATTGCAAACAGCAAGAAAAAATTTAAACTTGTTTGATAGCTTTATATTGAATTGCGTAAAATGGCTTAACACAACGGAAGAACAGGATAGGATTTCGGTTAAAACATCAAAAAGGAATTACTCACCTGGCGAACAGATAGAATTCTTAGCGCGGGTTTCAGATGAATCCTTAAACCCTCTTGATGAGGCAGATATAAAAGTAAAGATATCTTCTTCCCAAAATAATTATGAAGTTGATATGCTGAATGCAGGCAAAGGTTTATATGAAGGGACTCTTTTGCTTAACGAAACCGGTGATTTTGTTTTTCAGGCAGAAATTTCCCGCGAAGGAATGCTTCTCGGAAAAGATGAAGGGTCTTTTAATGTTGGCGAAATTGAAATTGAACTTATAAATCCAGTGATGAACTACGGACTTTTAAATTTACTGGCAAGCGAATCAAATGGAAGTTATTACACTTCTGCAAATTACCAGGAATTGTTTAACCGGCTTGCTGAGATAAACAAAACCACTTCCAAAGAAAAAATAGTAACCTCGGATGTAACACTCTGGTCGGATGAATGGCTGCTTGTAATTGCTATCTTACTTTTTTCACTTGAGTGGTTTTTGCGGAAAAGAACGGGAATGCTTTAATAATAATAATAATCGTTTTTTTATTTTTTAAAAAGAAAAATGAAAAACAACCTTAACCAATTCTTCGATTTTTTCCTGCCGCGTTATTGTTCCGGCTGCGCTAAAAAGCTTGCTTATGATGAGGAACTGGTGTGCCCCAACTGTCTGAATACAATTCTTAAAGCTAATACCAAAATAATTGAAGCTGAATATAACAGGAAATTTAAAATTGATAGAATTATAGAAGACTTTTCTTCACTTTACATTTTCGAAAAAGATAAAACATTCCAGGATATAATTCATTCAATTAAGTATAATAAAAAATTTCTTGCAGGAGTTTTATTAGGAAGATTATTAGCTGAATCTTTAGAAGAAAAAATAAACTCCTGGAAAATCGATTTAATAATACCGGTTCCTCTTCATCATCTAAAAAAAGCAGAACGGGGATATAATCAATCCGAATACATTGCAAAAGGAATTAGCAAACGATTAGGAATACGGATGCAAAACAATGTAATCCGCCGTGTGCGTTATACACAATCTCAAACTACAATGTCATTAAAAGAACGCGAGCAAAATATCGCAAGAGCTTTTAAAGTGAAACATAAGAAAGCAATTACAGGAAAAAACATATTGCTTGTCGATGATATTATAACAACGGGAGCAACAGTAAAAGAGTGCGGTAAAATTTTAAAGGATAACGGGGCAAAATTAGTTTATGCATGCTCAACAGCAATTGCAGAGTAAGACAAGCTACATTTTTTCTGGTGCATCTACTCCAAGAATTGCTAA
>CAZPSY010000001.1:5957-19335 GCA_964589295.1 uncultured Ignavibacteriaceae bacterium | reverse complement strand
AGTTGAAGGTTTTTACCTGATGCTTCAAGTTTTTCTTCTTTAACATTTTTCAGGATTGAGCAGATCCGCGCATGTGCATACTGAAGATAGAAAACAGGGTTTTCATCAGATTGCTTTTTTGCAAGAGCAAGGTCAAAATTCATATGAGAAGAAATGCCCCTCATATTAAAGAAATATCGAACAACATCTCTTCCAACTTCATCAACCAGCTCATCCAGCGTGATGTAATTTGCTTTCCTGGTTGACATTTTAACTACTTCTCCACCTTCAACGATTGTTACAAACTGGTGGATTAAAACCTTCACTTTTTCAATATCATAGCCAACAGCTTTCACTCCAGCAAGTACATCAGGATAAGTTGCGGTATGATCTGAACCGAACACATCCACAATAAGATCATACTCTCTTTCAAATTTATTAATGTGATAAGCTATATCAGGCAGACGGTAGGTGGGTTCGCCAGTGGACTTTACGATCACTTTATCCTGATCAATACCCAACTCAGAAAATTTAAGCCATTTAGCTCCTTCTTTTTCATAAGATAAATTTTTCTTTTCAAATTCAGATAAAAGTTTATCAATTCTTCCATCATCATAAAGTGATTTTTCATTAAAGTAAGTTTTAAAATGAATTTTTAACTTTTTAAGACTTTCTTTTATATCGTTAAAAATTATTGCTTCTGCATGATCTTTAAATACTCCCTCAGCGGGTTCATCTTTAAGACTATCACTGTTCTCATCCAATAATATTTTTGCAGCTTCAATTATATATTCTCCCTGGTAATAATCTTCCGGGAAATCGATCTTTCCTCCCAGAAGTTCAAGGTAACGCAGTTTTACAGAGTCTCCTAATACCCTCATTTGTCTTCCGGCATCATTAAAATAATATTCTCTTTCAACATCGTAACCAATCCATTCCAGCAGGTTTGCAACTGTATCACCAATCACCGCTCCCCTGCCGTGTCCAACAGTTAAAGGTCCGGTTGGATTAGCCGAGACAAACTCTACGTTTGCTTTTTTTCCACGGAATTTTTCTGAACTTCCAAATTTAACTCCTTTTTCCAGGATTCTGTTTACTATCTGTACAACATATTCTGCTGAAAAGAAGAAGTTTATAAAACCGGGTCCGGCTATTTCAATCCTATTAATTATTTTTTTATCTGTAATAAGATTTGAAATTATCTCTTCAGCGATTTGCCTTGGATTTTTCTTTAACTTTTTTGTTAGCAACATTGCTGCATTGCAAGAAAGATCGCCATGAGTTTCAACTTTTGGAATATCAAAAGTGATATTTACATCTTTTAGATAGGGTAATTTTCCAGCAGCTTCAGTAAAAAGTTTATTCAGATAGAGTTTCAAGTTTTCATTCCTGTACAATTAATTCGAATACAAATATATAATTTTACATGATTGGAAGATAGAAAGATATCTAAAGAAGTCTGTATAAAACTTTTGTATTGCCTAATCAGCTTTAGTTGATTGTTCGGAAATTGTATCCTGTACTTTATCGGTGGGTGCGTCTCCCCAAAGTTTTTCTAAGCTATAAAATTCGCGTGCATCCTTTTTGAAAATGTGAACAACAACATCAACATAATCGAGCAAAACCCAGGTTAATCCAAGGTATCCTTCACGATGCCAGCACTTTATCCCTTTGTCTCTAAGATCTTTATCAATTTCATCTGCAACAGCTTTAACCTGTACTTCAGAATCTGCCGAGCAGATAATAAAATAATCTGTAAAGGAAGCCAGGTTGCGCAAATCCATAATTAAAACATCATAACCTTTTTTATTAAATATCAGCTCAGTAATTTGATCAGCAAATTCTCTCGATTCCAAGTTAACTCCTTTAATTATTTTTTAATCTTTTATAGTCTTTCCCGATTACCAGCGTTACATCCAGGAAATATTCTTTATTTACTTGCTGGATAATATTATTTTTTTCAATCCCAAGAGTTGAAGCAATCTCAAAAGCTTTTTCAATATTTCCTATCCTGTCGATTAGCAGAGAGTGATCAACATCAAAAGATCTATAATTTCCAATGTTAACAACATCGAAATTACCGGCTCTTAAATAATCAGTAAATTTTTCTGCAACACCATTAATTCCACAGCCGTTAAGAACTTCCAGTTGAACCGGCTTTTTGTTTACAACAACGTTTTCTTTATCCTCATTATTATTGATGAAATAATATACTTTTGTAACTATTGAGTATGACAAAAAAATGATAACTACTGAGAGCAAAAGAATAGTAAAATTTAAAAAAACGTTTGTCGTTTTACCGGTTTGGAAATTATCAGATGATTTTATTTTCGGTTGGGAATTACTGTTCACTAATATTCTTAAAAGTATCCTTTCGAAAAAAATAATTATTGCAGACTAATCTTAATATTTTTCCCCGTCGTCATTGAAACTATTATTAAATCGAGAGTTCATAAAAGGGCTGTACCCGCCATAGAACGGACTGTAATAACCATACCCGTAAGGCATATTACTGTACTGAAGGTGAACAGAAAAATCCTTCCAGGGACGATAATTAATTGAGGCATTACTTATATACAACCCGGAAATATCCTTCTGAAAAGCTTCACCAAATGTGCTGTAGGGCGAATGGACAAGGCTAACATCCAGTTGAACATTCATGTTATCCATCAAGCTGTAAAACATACTGTTAGTGTAAACTCCGAGAGCTAAACCCTGGCTGCCAAACGAAGAATACTGCATGCTAAACGAATGCCTCATTGTAAAATCACTAGTATTAAGGAAACCAAACAGGTAATTTGGAGTATTGTTTGTGATACCATCCTTTACACTTGTGGTTTGTATTCCGGTTTCTTTGTACTGCCCCAAAAGTGTGGCGACACAAAGCAGGAAAATAATTAATGTTAGCTTTTTCATTATAATTCTTCCAAAATTTTAATCATTATATCAATTTCGCTTCTCAAAATCAATAGTGCAATATTTCTGAATAAACGATAGATCAATATACCTAATACAAATTCTTATATTCAACATAAAATCCTGCTCATCAACAAGGATGCCACCAATTTTGGTTTTAGGATTTTGTAAGATTTTAGTAGCATACAGTAGTAAAAAAAATATTTATTTTATTCCGGGATGATTGATGAAAATACTCGTTATCGATAATTATGATTCATTTACTTACAATCTTGTGCAGCTTTTGGGTAAAGAGAAAAACGAGTTAATAGTAAAAAGAAATGATGAAATAACCCTGGATTTTATTAATGATTTAAATCCGGAAAAGATCCTTATTTCACCGGGTCCCGGCAGACCTGAAAAATCAGGAATTAGCCTGGAAGTGATAAAAATCTTTAAAGAAAAAATTCCAATTCTTGGTGTTTGCCTTGGATACCAGGCAATTGCTTATGCGTTTGGCTCACAAATAGTAACAGCTAAGGAATTGATGCATGGTAAAGTTTCAAAGATTAATCATGATAGTAAGACTATTTTCCGAAATGTAGAGCAAAAATTTGAAGCGATGAGATACCACTCACTTGTTGTAGCACAAGATTCTATCCCAAAAGAGATTGAGATTTCCGCAGAAACAGAAGATGGAACAATTATGGGTTTAAGACACAGCCAATTTCCACTGGAAGGGATACAGTTTCATCCCGAATCTATACTAACAACTGAAGGTGAAAAAATTCTTCTTAACTGGCTGCAGCTTTAAGAATTATTTTACCTTCACAATCATTTCAATTTCTACAGCGGAATTTATTGGAAGCTCACTTACACCCACAGCACTGCGTGCGTGGATTCCTGCATCACCAAATACACTTCCTAAAAATTCAGATGCTCCGTTTGCGACTTTTGGCTGATCAGTAAAACCATTGGCACTGTTAACAAAAACGGTTAGTTTGATAATCTGCTCAATTTTATTTAGGTTTCCAAGAATTCCTTTTATTGCGCTCAACCCATTTAAGGCACAAATAATTGCTGCCTTTTGTCCATCTTCAAGAGTTAGATCAGTTCCAATTTTTCCTTTATATTTCAACTCTCCGCCAACTATAGGAACCTGCCCGGAAGTATAAACAAACTCCCCCGCTCTGATTGCCGGAATATAAGCCGCAAGCGGTTTTGCAGTTTCAGGTAAAGTGTATCCAAGTTCTTTAATTTTTTCTTCAATCATTTTATCTCCAGTTTGAACTATATTCTAAGATTATTTAATTAAATTTGCACTCATCAAAAAAAGTACACCAACAAACTTGTAGAAGTGATAATAAAGGAATTTAAATGAGCGATGCTAAATTTAACGAATTCGTTGAGATTGTAAAACGACTAAGAAAAGAATGCCCCTGGGACAGCAAGCAAACAAATGAATCAATAAAAGCAGCTACTATTGAAGAAGCATACGAAGTTGTTGAAGCAATTGAGAAGAAAGATTTTGAGGAGTTGAAAAACGAGCTTGGCGATCTGCTGCTTCATGTAGTTTTTCATACAATAATTGCTGGAGAAAAAAACAATTTTACAGTAGATGATGTAATTTCAGCCATCCAGGAAAAATTGATTAGAAGACACCCCCACGTTTTTGGTGATGTAGAAGTTGCAGATTCAGAAGAAGTAAAGAAGAACTGGGAAACAATAAAGCTAGAGGAAGGAAGAGATTCTTTATTAGAAGGGGTACCTGAAATGCTCCCCGCATTACAACGCGCGCATCGTCTACAAGAAAAAGCTTCGAAGATTGGATTCGATTGGGAGAGAAAAGAAGATGTCTGGAAAAAGGTAATCGAAGAGATTGAAGAGATGCATGAATCAGAAATAAATGGATCTTACGATCAATTGGAGACGGAAATTGGTGATGTGTTTTTTGCGCTGGTAAATTATGCAAGGTTCCTGGATGTAAACCCTGAAAACGCTTTGAGAAGAACAAATAAAAAGTTTATCAGCAGGTTTAATTATATTGAGAAGAAAATTTCTGAATCGGGAAGAAAATTAATTGATTCGAATCTTGAAGAAATGGATAAATATTGGGATGAAAGCAAAGAAAAGTTTGAAGCTTAAACGTTATTGTTATTAAACTTTTCGTATGCGTCAATTATATCTTTAACCAGTTTGTGTCTTACAACATCACCCTTATCGAAATAAGCAAAAGCTACACCTTCAACTTTGGATAGAATTTGCTCAGCTTGTACAAGTCCGCTAACTTGCTTTGCCGGCAGGTCAATCTGGGTTATATCGCCTGTAATGATAGCTTTGGAGTTTGCCCCGAGACGTGTTAAAAACATTTTCATCTGCATATCTGTAGCATTCTGCGCTTCATCAAGAATAACATAAGCATTATTAAGAGTTCTGCCACGCATGTACGCCAATGGAACAATTTCAATTATTCTTTTTTCTATATTGCTGCGGAGTTTTTCAGAGGGGATCATATCATCAAGTGCATCGTAAAGAGGTCTTAAATAAGGATCTATTTTTTCTCTGAAATCTCCAGGCAGAAATCCAAGAGATTCACCTGCTTCCACAGCTGGTCTGGCAAGTATAAGTTTTTTTACCAAACCTTTCTTAAGTGCAGCAACTGCAAGCGCAACCGCAAGATATGTTTTCCCTGTACCAGCAGGTCCTATGGCAAAACAGATATCATTTTTACGTGCTTCATCTATATATTTTACTTGCCCCGGAGTGCGGGCTTTTATTACATCTTGCTTTGTGTAAAGTACAATCGATTCGAATTCTTCTTCATCAACAATCTCTTTTCCCTCAGCAGTTAAGTTTAGTATGGTTTCTACATCACCGGATTCCAGTTTACCACTTGTATTTAAAACGTAAACCATTTCCTTAAAGATCTTTTCTATAAGATCAACCTCTTCGGCAACACCTTTAAGAATAACATTTTCGCCGCGAACCGTGATGGATGTGTTAAACCTGTTTTCAACAACTTTAAGGTTTGAATCGCTCATACCCAGCAAATCGAGCATTTCTACATTATCTAATACTATTTTCTTTTCAGTTGCAGTCATCATTTAAAATTTAAAATAAAAAAAACCCTCATCAAAACAAGACAAGGGTTTTTTTAGTGATTTACACTCTGTTTTCAAGCATGTAATTCTATTGAATTGGAGCAGGCTTGTAATTACTTCTTAGCTTTTCGTACTTTGATTTTTCTTCCTGGCTAAGAGGTGGAACTTTAAAGACCTGGTTCGGATAAATTAAATCTGGATCTTTAATCTGCTCTCTATTCGATTTGTAAATAACCGGCCATGCGAATGGATTGCCATAGTGTTCTTTTTTCTTTGCAATACCCCAAAGATGATCGCCTCTAACTACGGTGTAAGAGATCACATCAGGTTTCTCAATCCAGTTATCTAAAGCTTGCTGCATCTGGTTATGAACTTTATCGAAAAATTCTGGCAGAGCACTTATTTTGTTCATCTTAAGCGCATCAAGATCTGCCTGCCTGTCGGCTTTTGGTCCTTCTTTTCTTCTAATTTTACCATCAAGTTCGTTAACAGCTTTTCTGAAGTTATCAACGTCCTGCCTTGTAGCTCCAACAATTGCATAAAGCTCATCAATACATTCTTCAGGATCCTGGAGACCAGAAAGTGTGGCATTCAGGTTATCAAGATCTGCATTTAAAGCTTCTATTTCAGCAGTAAGAGCTAGTTTTTTACCAGCCAGACGGCTCATTTCAGCTTCCCATTCCTCAGAGGTCATCTCTTCATCCTGGGCAAACCCAGAAAGAGATAACAGAAGAACAAGGGAAAGAACTCCTATTAAATATTTAGCTAATTTCATTTAATTATCTCCTAATCTTAGAAATTTTTAAAAATCCATTTGAAATTATTTAGGCAATTTATCAAGATTAGCCCTTGTTTCTTCTTTTTGTTTATTGCACTCCGCCAGGCTGCGGTTAATATCCTGAATCTGTGATTCAAGCTGGCTTCTCTCATCTTTTAGCCTGTTAGCTTCAACTTCCAGAGATTTTACTTCATCTCTGAGCGAATACAGCTCGGCTAATTGAGCTTCGCTTACCCCACCGCACCCGGCAATCATTGCAGTGCTGATAAATATTGCAACTGCAACTACGGGGGCTCTAAAATTTTTTAGTACGCTCATATGTTACCTCCGATTTATAAATTATTGTAAATTAAATTAGACAAAAAGCAGATATACATTATAAAAATGTATGAATTTTGTTTGCTATCTCCTTTTAAGAATGGTAAGTAAAAACCAATTCTACTACCCTTATATAATTAAATAATGAACAATTTCCAAATTAACAACTATTAATACTCTCTAAATTAGCCTTCGTTCAACAAAGCTGGTAAATCCGTTTCCTGCAATTATCAGGTGATCGAAAACCTGGATATCAATAATTTTTCCTGCTTCCACTATTTTTTTTGTGATGGCAATATCTTCGTTGCTTGGTTCGGGGTTGCCGCTTGGATGATTATGAATTAGGATAATACTTGCAGATGAGCACTCTATTGCAACCTTAAATACCTCTCGTGGGTGAACTATGCTTGAATTTAAACTGCCGGTTGATATAGTTTCCTGCTTAATAATTTTATTCGCAGAATTAAGACATACCACAATAAATTTTTCTTTTACCTCATCTATTAGAATGGGGATAAACAAATTTGCAACATCTTCCGGAGAGGTTATTTTAGCGTCGTTAGACCATTTAGATTGTGAAAGTACACGCCTGCTGATTTCAAAAGCTGCAAGTAATGTTGCTGCTTTATCGTTTCCAATTCCAGCATTCTTTTTTAGCGATTCCAGGGTTTTTGAAGCAAGAACTGCAAGGTTTCCTTCTTGCTTTATAAGATCTTGTGCTACGCTAATTACAGATTTACCTTTAGTGCCTGTGCGCAAAATAATTGCAACAAGTTCGGCATCAGTTAGGTTTTGTGCACCCCTTAAGAGTAATTTTTCCCTGGGCCTGTCATCCAGCGGAAGATCTTTAACTCCTGCTATAACTTTTCCTTTCTTTATTAATTATCCGATCGGAATTTATCTACAAGTTTGAAAACTCCATCTTTGTATCTTACGATATTTAAAAACCTGTTTATGCGCGTCTCATTAAAAGCTAAATTATTATGGTATCCTGTAGAAGTTAACCCGGAAATCATTTTATTACGAATATTTATTCTGTTGTTATTAATATTACGCATCACTGTAAGTAAATACTTTGCGGTATCGTAACCGTATAACACATTTCGGTTAACATCCTTTCCGGTTATGTTTGCAAATGTTGCGTTAAAGATTTGAAAATCATCACTGTCAAACTCAATAAAATAATCTGATGAAAAAGTAATCTTGTTGCTAAGTTCGGTGGAAGCTTCAAATCCTTTTGCAATTAACCAATCCTGGTTACCATAAATATTTAAATTTAAATCGTTCTGAACTAGCTGAGATAGAATAGCCGGGGCATCAGTTTTATCGGCAAGGGGAATATAAATTCCTTCCAGTTCAGCTGCGTTCACCGCAATCCTTGAAACCGGATCATCTAATAGAAAAGATTTACTGCTATACGTTTCGCGTGCTAAAATTTGCCCGCCAAGTCTTTCAAATTCATCTGCAAAAGTAGCAGCAAGTAAGGGAGAATAACCTTCAATAGCATTAAGTATGGAGATATTTCTTTTATTCTCTACAAAGTAAATATACTGAGCCATTATCCTTCCACGCTTGGAGAAAGATGGGTTTGCCTGGAAAAAATTGTCGCTTATCGAAGTTAAATCATCATCTGTAGCTGTGGGAGAAATTATTGGAATATTTACATCAGTAAATTCATTTAAAGTAGCTCTAACCTCGTTACTAAAAATAGGACCAAGGATAACCTTAATTGCGGAGTTGTTTGCAAATTCATTTTTTATCTTTTTGATTTCATCCGAATCATTTTTTGTATCGCGCACCACCAGCCCAATTTTATCTTCCCGCCCCAGGTTAAATTCAGATAAAGCAAATTTAATTCCTTCCAGTATTTCCATAGATTCAGTTGAAGTGATTTGCCCCGTAGCGCTGCGCTGCAGAGGTAAAATAACACCAATAAGTATTGCAGTTGAATTTAGGACTGTTTGATCTGGCAAAGAACCATAATAATCTACAGCTTGAGTATATTCTTCTGAAGTAGAATAATTCTTAATCAACTCCGATAATGATTTTTTAGCATTTATCAGATCGCCTTCATTATAAAATACTTTGCCCAATTGCAGCAGAAGGAATGGTTTTACAATGCTGCCGGTATAGGAATCATAAAGTTGTTCTATCTGTGTAGAGTTAAGGTAATAATAAGCAATTTTTTCTCCGATACTTTTTGCACTATCCCTGTAATTTTCAGAGTCAGTTCTTCCAATCAGGAATGCCAACTCCCTTAAAGCACCATAATAATCTTCTTGTTGAAGATTAAGTTTACCGTACATCATCCTCATCTCATCAGTATAGCTGCTGGAAGGAAAGCGTTCTAAAAACTTTGTTATCAAACTTTCTGCTTCGTCGTATCTTTCCTGCTCAAGGTAAATCTTGCTGCTAAAAAAATATGATGCAGTTGTTCTGCTATTAAGTTCGTAGTCATTAATAATTTTGTTAAAGATTGACTGGGCTTGATAATAACTATTTGCACTGTAAAGGTTTACAGCAAGATTGAATTGTCTCTTTATTTCATCATCTTTCAAATTCTGTGATAGTGAAACAGATAAAAAGATAAATGAAAGTGCTATAGCCAGGGATAAAACTTTATGCATCGGAAATTGAATTTTTAGTTAGAAGATTTTGTGCATTATTTTTTCCAGCAACCGCAGTTTTGTTTTTCGGGTCCAGCTTAACTGCAGAATCGAAATAAGTTACTGCTTCATTGAATTTACCGTTATGAAGGTATACTTCAGCCAGCAGGGTGTAATCTTCTGAAGAAATAACTTCACTCAGTTCTATGAATTTTGCAAAATATTGCTCAGCTTTTTTATAATCGTTATTCTTAAAATAAATCTTTCCTGCCCAGGCAAAAATCGTGGGCTCTTTAGAATTAAATCTTACAGCTTTTTCCACTGATTTTATGGCATGGTTAATCATATCCTGGTTATAATAAACCTGCGCATAGATAACATGCAGTTCCCAAAAATCCGAAAATAAAACTACAGCTCTATTTGCATAACGTAAAGCACTATCAAACTCTTTTAGTTCAATCTCAATTTTTGCAAGATAAAGATATGCTTCCTGTATAATTTCCGGCTGCTCATCCGAAATTATAAAACTAAGAAAATTAACTTTTGATAATACAAAATCCTTCAGCATAAAATAAACATATCCTGTAAAGTAAAATACTATCGGTTCTTCTTCAGAAGAAATGAAACTTAAAACCTCAATTGCTTTTTCCCATTTAGCATTCCTGATTAGGAACTGCCCGTAATAAAGTTTTACATCTTTATCTTCCGGTTGAAGATTTGAAATCTTTTCAAAAAGATCTATAGCAGAACTCAATTTACCCATAGTTTCATAAATCTCTGCAAGCCGGAAGTATGGTTCTGTAAATTTAGGATAGTCGTTAATTAACAAAAGGTAAATCTGAATTGCATAAAGAGGTTTGTTTTGTGCTTCAAAATCTCTTGCGTTCTTTAATTTATATTGAGCTCTGTGATCAATTTGCAATTATTTTACTCCCACTCAATAGTTGCAGGCGGTTTAGAGCTAACATCGTAAACAACCCTGTTAACTCCTTTTACTTTATTAATTATTTTATTAGAAACATCAGCAAGGAAATCGTGCTCAAATGTGTACCAGTCGGCAGTCATACCATCCACCGAGGTAACTGCACGAAGCGCAAGAACGTTTTCGTAAGTTCTTGCATCACCCATAACTCCAACAGAGTTTACAGGTAACAAAATTGCAAATGCCTGCCAGATATTTTTATAGATACCTTCTTCTTTAATTGAAGTTATAAAAATATCATCTGCTTCCCTAAGAATTTCAAGTTTTTCTTCGGATACTTCACCTAAAATCCTTACTGCCAAACCTGGGCCCGGAAACGGGTGTCTTACAATAAACTCTTCCGGAATTTTTAATTGCCTGCCAACTTTTCTAACTTCATCTTTGAAAAGTGCACGGAATGGTTCAATTAATTTAAGGTTCATCTTTTCCGGCAATCCGCCAACATTGTGGTGAGTTTTAATAGTAACCGAAGCACCTTTTACAGGCATCGATTCTATAACATCAGGATAGAGAGTTCCCTGCACTAAAAATTCAGCGTTCTTTATCTTTTTAGCTTCTTCTTCAAAAACTTCTATAAAAGTATTGCCAATTATTTTTCTTTTTTCTTCAGGATCGCTTACACCTTTAAGATTTTTTAGAAACTTTTTAGATGCATTAACATGAATATGTTCAAGATTTAGTTTTTCATCAAATAACTCTCCGACCTTTTTGCTTTCATTTTTTCTCATTAAGCCGGTATCGATGTGAATGCAGATAAGGTTTTTATCAATTGATTTCTTAACAAGCACCGCGGCAACAGTTGAATCTACTCCACCGCTGAGAGCGCAGATTGCTTTGGCATCTCCAACCTCATTCTTAATACTATCAATCCTCTCACCTATAAAATTCTCTGCAGTCCAGTCTGCGCTGCAGTTGCATATATCAAAAAGAAAATTATTTATTATTTTTTTACCTTCTTCGGTATGCACAACTTCGGGATGAAACTGCAATCCATAAATTCTTTTTACATCATTTGAAATTGCACAAATAGGTGAATGATCTGATTCGCCGATAACTTTAAAGCCGGGGGGTATTTCTGTAAGATAATCGCCATGACTCATCCAAACAACTGAAGCATCATCTATACCGCTGAGGATATCTGAATCATCAAGAGTTCTTAGAACTGCTTTACCGTATTCACGATCAGCAGCAGGTTCAACTTTGCCCCCAAAGTTTATGCAGATGAGCTGCAAACCATAACAAATTCCAAGCACAGGAATTTTAAGACTAAGAATTTCCTTATCAATTTCCGGGGCTCCTTCATCATAAACACTTAAAGGTCCACCGGAAAAAATAATTCCCTTCGGTTTTATCTCTTTGATCTTATCTATAGAAATTGTGTGTGGATAAATTTCGGAATAAACATTTGCTTCCCTTATCCTCCGCGTAATTAGCTGAGTAAACTGGGAACCAAAATCAATGATTAGTATTGTTTCTCTGTTATGCATTTAAGGTTTTAATCAAAAAATTATTCAGAAAATAAAACCCGTTGCCCGAAGGACTCTCCCGAAGGGATGCCTTCGGTACTTCGGAAAAACGGGTTTCATAAAACAATTTATTTTACTAAATAAATCTACTGTCCAATTACTTCCTTATACGCTCCGCTATCAAGAAGACCGGCAATTTCTGATTGATCAGTAATTTCAATTTTTATCATCCAGCCCTCGCCGTAAGGATCAGTATTTATTTTTTCAGGATTATCCGCAAGCAGACTATTAATCTCAGTTACTTTACCTGACAGCGGACCATACAAATCGCTGACTGTTTTTACTGCTTCAATAGTTCCGAACGGATCGCCTTTTGTTAATACTTCAATATTTGGATCTATATCAACAAAT
Organism: uncultured Ignavibacteriaceae bacterium; assembly: GCA_964589295.1. Taxonomy (GTDB): domain Bacteria; phylum Bacteroidota; class Ignavibacteria; order Ignavibacteriales; family Ignavibacteriaceae; genus JAZGGS01. Next base: position 6,799 of record CAZPSY010000001.1, on the reverse strand, counting down.
ACAACATCACCCAGCTCGCCCTGTGCAAAATCGGTTATTCCTATTTTTGCAATATTTCCATCTACCAAAATCCATTCATGGTCTGCCGTGTATTTTAATTCTTCTGGTATATTCATATAACCCTCAGTAATAGATAAAATATTTTTTTATTTTTTATATTCGAAATTTTCTAAAAAACTTGTGTTAAATTTTCCACTTAAAAATCTTTTATCTCGCAAAACCTGCAGATGAAACGGGATGGTAGTTTTAATTCCTTCAATTGCAAACTCCTCCAGCGCTCTCACTCCTCTTGCAATTGCATGTTCCCTGTTTTTACCCCATACAATTAATTTAGCGATTAAAGAATCGTAATACGGAGGGATTGAATAAGAATGATAAATATTAGAATCAATTCTAACTCCAAAACCGCCGGGAAAATGAAGCGAGGTAATGGTGCCGGGAGAAGGTCTGAAATCGTGTGCAGGATCTTCAGCATTAATTCTAAATTCGAAAGCATGCCCACGCGGTTTTTCCGGCAAAGTATCAATTTTTTGCCCTGCAGCAATAAGAATTTGCTGGCGAATCAGGTCTACATCGTAAACCATTTCTGTAACCGGATGCTCAACCTGGATACGTGTATTCATTTCCATAAAATAGAAATTTCTATTCTTATCGAGTAAAAACTCAATTGTGCCGGCACCTTCATAATTAACTGACTGTGCACCAAGCACTGCAGCATCGCCCATCATGTTTCTTAGTTCGTCATCTATAGCAGGTGATGGTGATTCTTCTATCAGTTTTTGGTGTCTTCTTTGAATGGAACAATCTCTTTCGCCATAATGATAAACATTTCCAAAACTATC
>CAZPSY010000001.1:0-5857 GCA_964589295.1 uncultured Ignavibacteriaceae bacterium | reverse complement strand
GTATCTTTAGCAAAAGATTTATCACCCATTTCATTAATCATTTGGGGCGATGGACCAATAAACTTAATACCTGATTCGTGACAAATCTCAGAAAAGTTTGCATTCTCTGCAAGAAATCCATAGCCGGGATGAATTGCATCGGCGCCCGTAACCTGGGCAGCAGAAATAATTGATGGAATTTTTAGGTAACTGTCTTTACTAAACGGAGGTCCTATACAAACAGCTTCATCTGCAAAGGTTACGTGAAGGGAATCCTCATCTGCTTCAGAATAAACTGCAACAGTTTTAATTCCTAATTCCTTGCATGAACGGATAACTCGAAGGGCAATTTCGCCTCTGTTGGCGATCAAAATTTTGTTGAACAATTGTTTCTCGTCTAAATTACTTCAGTATCAACTGGTTTCTATTAAAAACAATGGTTGATTATATTCAACAGGCTTACCATTTTCAACTAACATCTTAATAATCTTACCGCTTACATCCGATTCAATTTCATTCATAAGTTTCATAGCTTCAACAATACAGAGTACAGTACCTGGCGATACCTGGTCACCTATTTCTGCATAATTATCGGCATCTGGTGCAGGAGCCCTGTAAAATGTTCCCACAATCGGTGATCTTATTTCGTGAAGATTAGCAGAAATAGTCTCTTCAACCTTATCAGGTTTTTCTTCAACTTTCATTCCTGTCAAGGCTGCTTGAGCAGAAACTTGCGACTCTGTATCAACCTGGGCTTGCCTGATCTTTTTGGCAATCTTTACCCTGATTCCATTCTCTTCAATTTCCAAATCAGTAATACCGCTGGTATCAACAATTTTAACGAGTCTTTTAATTAAATTTAAATCCATATTAAATCCTCAAATTAAGATTTTACTCTTTCTGAATATTCGCCGGTTCGTGTATCAACCTTAAGAAGTTCATCAGCTTCTATAAATAAGGGTACATTTATAGTAACCCCGGTTTCCAGTTTTGCTGGTTTTACCGCTCCGGTAGCTGTATCTCCTTTAAAGCCGGGTTCAGTTTCAACAACTTTCAAATTTATGAAGGTTGGAATTTCCACCGATATAATTTCGGGTCCGTTGAAAAGAATTTCAACATCTACGCCCTCCTTAAGAAAATTAACTCCGTTACCAAATAAATTATCAGATACATTTATCTGGTCATAAGTTTCATTATCCATGCATACCAGGAATTCGCTATCCCTATAGAGATACTGGTAGGTTTTTCTTTCAACTCGAACGATTTCAATTTTTTCGCCAGCCCTGAAAGTATTATCCAGCACTTTACCGGTTTTAAGACTTTTAAGTGTGCTTCTTACAAAAGCGCCACCTTTACCTGGTTTTACATGCTGGAATCCAACGATGGTGTAAAGATCGTTTTTAAATTGAATAATTAAGCCATTTCTAAAATCTGATGTGTCAGCCATAAAATCTTTAATCTAAATACTGAATAAGTGATTAAAAAATAGATATATGAGTTCTGAAAGTCAAGAAAACCTGATATGAAGTTGATGATCAGGAAAAAATAAAAAGCCGTGAACTTACATGATGGTTACTGGAAAAATTTAAGTTTAAAATCCTTAATTAACCAGTGCCAGGTATTGACCAATTTCTCTTCCAGCTAAAGAAGTTGAATACTTCTCTCTAATTGTTTCGAACAGGGTTTTCGCTTCTTCCTTATTACCTGCTTTTAGTAAATTAATTCCAGCATTTAGCAAATATTCAGGATTTAATGCATTCACTTCCGTAATACCAGCTGCTTCTAAATAAAGATCGGCAGCTTCTTCATAATCCTTTTTGGAAGCATAATAACCTGCTCTTCCGGAAATAGCCGCAGCTTTAAAATAATCGATACTGCCACTATAGTCTTCATAGTATTTTAAAGCTTCCTCGTAGTTACCTAAAAAGGAATAGCTGTTTGCAAGAAATATTTTTGCAGATTCACCGTTCTCTGTTCCGCCGTACTCTTCTACTATTGTCTTTAACCCGATTATATTTGTACCCTGCTGTCCTTCAATTGCCTGAAGGTAAGCTCCCTGGTCATAAAGTACCATTGTTCTGGATAATTCAACGCCGGCATTTTCATTATCAGTTTTTTGCTGATTAACATAAAAGTAAGCTAAAGCAACTGCTACAACAACAACTGCACCATAAGTAAATATTTTGTTGGTGTGTTCTTCATAAAACGATCGGGCTTTATAAACAAACGATACAAGCTTATCTTCTTTAATCTCTTTCCTTGAGAGCTTTCTCTTCTTCGTAATCATTAATTAATTCCTTTTTCTTATCTAATATTAAAATTGAAAAGACTTGCAAAAATAACAAATATTTTCACAATCTTATAAATAAAATTGTACGCCCAGGAGGACTCGAACCTCCAACCTCCGGAACCGGAATCCGACGTTCTGTCCAGTTGAACTATGGGCGCATTTATAGACCAATTCTTATATGATTTGAGTAAACCCAGGCTTTATTGAAAAAATAAACCTCTACCCTGTATGCACCTTTCTCTTTAACATTAAATTCGGCGGTTTTAGCTTCTACTGATTTAACTATTTCACCATTCTTCAAAAACCTGATTTTTGCTGTTTGATCCGGAAGAGTAGCTTTTAGCGAAATTTTATCAGTTAACGGTATCGAATCACCCATTTGAACTGTTTTTCCTTCAGCTTCAGCAAAAAACCTGAAACCTTTGGAATCTGCATGATAATCGTTGGCGAAAAAGCAATTACCATTTTTTAGTGCAGAATATAGAGCTTTTTTAGAGTTTTCAATATTTTTATCTGAGTTATCTCGTTTTAGTTCTTCTTGAAGCAAAATGTGTGTACGAATTGCTTTAAAGAGCACTTTGTAGGGAAATATCTCTACTTCAAAAAAGCCAAACAAATTTTGCTTGTGTGCGTGTGCATCACTCCCGCCAATACCAACAACCTTTCGCTTCAAATTCAATTCATCCCAAACTCTTAGTGTTTCATCAGATGGTGAAACTATAGATCTGAGCGGATGTAAAAAAGATTGATACTTATTCTTCTCTGTTAGATTTTCCATCCATTCAGACATATGGTTCCAGATTTCAATTCCTGTAAAATCATCTGTATTCCATTCTTCCCACGGATAAGGCGGATGCTCTTTCATATTATTACGGTCTTCATGAGGATGAGCAATAAAACCGAGTCCTCCTGCTTCTTTCACTTTTCTAACATAATTCTTAGCAGTCATTCTTGTTGAATAAGTTTCCTTAACATCGAGAGCCAGATAATGATTCTTATTCTCTTTATCATTTATTTCACATCCAACCAGGCAAAGGGTGTTATCATACCACTTTTCATAACCCTCTTCCAAAGCCCGCAGCGTATTATGATCGGTAAGTATAATAAAATCCAAACCGACTTCATTAGCAAAACCAGCTATATCAGGTACTTCCCCGGAGCCATCGGAAAAAGTTGAATGCATATGTATTGAACCTACGTATTCGATCATATCATTAATAATTTATGCAACTAAATTTAAGGAAGAATAATCTATTTAGGAAAGGCGAAATTCAGTATAAAGTAGAGTAAAACTGAAGCTTTTAACCCACTTCCCGAATTGCTAAAACCGCGATCAATCAAGTTGTTTCAGCGTTGTGTATTTGGTAGAATGTTCAACTGTAAGATCACTAATTTTGTTAATAAGGATGTTTATTCTTTCATCATTATTATCATCAAATTCCTCAAACGCTTCATCGGAGATGAATGTATATTGTTCCTGGAAGTGATTTGGTTTCCCCTTAACTTCATAAACAGAATAATTTTCTAATCCTTCCGCTTGCAGTAAATTTTTAAATTCTCTAATCGTACTGAAGTATTCATCTTTTCTACCTGCAGATAATTCGTATTGAATTGAAAAGATTACTTTAGACATGTTTTCTCCACATTATTATTCAACTAAATTTATTTGAAAATGACCTTTAAAAACTTCTAACACAGATCCGGTTAATGATACATTTGAAAATTCATCATTTCTGACATCAAAATTTACAAATAATTTATCTTTACTTCTTGGTAAAATTGTAACAGGCGTCTTAATTCCATCAGTTTCGTGGCAGATGATTGCTGCAGCTACCGAGCCGGTTCCGCAAGCAAGTGTTTCACTTTCCACTCCGCGCTCGTAGGTTCTAATATGTATTTCTTCATTCTCTATTTTAACAAAGTTTACATTTGTTCCGCCTGGGGCAAATTCTGGAAGGTATCTTATTTCCTTTCCGATTGTTTCAATCGGAATTTTATCTAGTTCATCCACTTTAATTACAACGTGGGGCGAACCGGTATTAATAAAATGTACCGCTATATCCTTTCCGGCAGCTTTTAATTGAATATTTATTCTTAAATCATACGGCGGATTAAGATTAAACCGAATCGTTCCATCTTCTAATATTTCGCCGGAGTATTCAGAATTGTTGGATAAAAATCTTGTGGTTTTATCTTTTATCCTTTTCGTATTAAATGCGAATTTAACTGCACACCTTGCACCGTTGCCGCAAAGACTTCCTGTGGAGCCATCTGCATTGTAATAATTCATAACAAAATCATATTGTTCAGAGGAAGAAATTAATATAACACCATCTGCTCCAATTCCATTATGCCGGTCGCAAAGTTTCTGTATCGTTTTCTCAGAAAACAAAAATTCGGGATTATCATCACCATCAATTAAGATGAAATCATTCCCGGCACCACTCATTTTTGTAAAGGATATATTTTTCATTTCAGGTATACAATTTAGTTTAATGTATATAGCTTTTCAATCGAATTGAATAGAGGAAGGTAAATTATTTGTTATCAAATAAAATTAGAAGTGAAAAAATTTAGGCCGTAAAATTTTACGGCCCAAGTTAAGCCCCGTTAGCTTGATATGTTTTGCATCAATGCAGCAACCTGTTGCGCCTGCTTTGAGTTATACTCAAACGCCAGTTTTTTATGGTTTACTATATCTATAATAGTACCTATTAAACAGAGCCCGCCGGTAAAAAAATACAACAGACCCATTCCTATTTGGTCTACTACAAATCTTTGAATTCCGGCAATTCCCAACAAGCCTATTACAGCAAAAATAAGCATGTTGGTAGGATCTTTTCTTCTGGACATATAAGACATTGCAAACTGCTGTGCTTTATCATCACTCATGTCTTTTATTAGCTCCTGAATATAAGCCATTTCTTCGCCCTCAAGACCGGGCATTAATTGAAATACGTTTGCCATAATTGCTCCAATTCATTTTGATTAATGAAATTATCCTTGTAAATAAAACAATAAGTGCAATAATCCCCAGTGGATGTGCACTAAGGGAGTTTGTAATTTCTCCGTGCAAAACATAGGAAACTGATCTTCCAAGCCCACAGCCAGGACAAAAATCAATTCCCATTGCAGAAAAAGGACAGATAGTAAAATGAGCGGTTTCTACAGGTGCTGTTAAAGCAAGAAATATAAGTGCCGCCATCCAGATTAATGCCTCAACACCTATAATTTTACCCGCAGTAGATAAATCTCTCATCCTGATTGGCAAGTCCTTTCTCTTATTAATTCAAAACATAATTAATTGACGCCTGTGAATCAATAATTGAATGATAGATGGTGGAATAAAATCGGTTAATTGCAATAATAAAGCGGTAGGAAATATCTTCGAGGTATAGTTAATGATTTTAATTACAATATTTAGGTAAGTGTGTTGGGTGTAGCTTTGAGCGTATATCACAATTATATCAATCGGTTTGGTCCGATAAATCGGACTTCGCCGTATTCGTCTTCATTTTTCGCATAGCTCAAAACGAAGACTGGTGGAGGTGGCGGGAGTCGAACCCGCGTCCGAAATTAAGATCCAAA